>CANEHP010000089.1 GCA_947427325.1 uncultured Clostridia bacterium
CGGACGGAAACTTTATTAAACTCTTTTTTTAACAGGTAGTTTTTTTACAGCCCCAAAAACCTTTGATAGCTGCGGTTTTTCCACAAGTTGACGCCGATTTTCGGCGAAGCCGAAGCCAAATAATTTAAAAAGGTTAGCGCCTTTTTAAATTAAAGTTAGTATAAAATCAAATCCGAGACAACTCGCTTTTGAGTGTCTCGGATTTGTTTGGGTCGTTTTTTTACAGTCCATTTTCCTTTTTCTAAAAAATTAGGATCTGTTTTGCGATTCAGCAGTTTTGCTGTGGGATTTTTGATTGATAGGTATTCAGCATTTTATATACGGACTGTCAAACTCTCTTTCAGCCTTTGCCACCGCTTCTTCAAGAGAAAGTCCCGTAAAATGCGGTGCGTTGAGGTAACGTCCCGATTTCTTATCATCGACAAAAGCGCCTACGGCAATTCCCGGTATTGCGCTTTCGGGGGCATTGGGAGCGTTTGGACCGCCTAAATCCGTCCTGCACCAGCCCGGATCGGTAAGATTTATCATAACGTCTGTTCCTTCGACCTTTGAGCCTAAATCTATCGTTATCTTATCCAGCGCCGCCTTGCTTGCGGAATATCCTGCCTGCTCGGGCTCAAGACGTATTCCGCTTGTGGTGTTTACGATTCTGCCGAAGCCTCTTTCTATCATTTTCGGCATAAAATGATAGCATATCATTGCGGGAGCTATGGTGTTTATTTTAAAGCTTTCGGTGTAATCCGACAGGGGAGTTTTGTAATAATCCGTGCGATACGCTATTTGCATACCCGCATTGTTAAGCACAATATCCACATTTATCCCCAAGCGGTCGATTTCGTCAAGCATAGCCTGTACGCCCTCCAAATCTGCAAGCTCCGCTTCAACGGCATACGCCTCCGCCCCCATTGCCTTAACTTCTTTAAGCAGCTTTTCACAGTGCTCCTTTTTTCTGCTGTGAAGTATGAGATTACAGCCCTGCTCTGCCATGAATTTTGCCGCAAGATACCCTATTCCTCTTGACGCCCCCGTAATAAATACCCATTTTCCTTTTACCTGTACCATTGTTAAATCTCCTTTTTTGCATTTTCCAGTGCGGAAATGACTTTGTCGCACCATTTGTCGAATTCTTCATCTTCCGTTTGACATTCCTTGTGACAAAGCACATAGTTCAATGTGTTTCTTATACCCTCCTCAAACCTTATTTTCGGTCTGAAACCCGGCACCGCTCTTTTCAGCTTGCTGTTGTCAAAAACCACCGAATTGGCTTTATCACCCATAAGGCTTCCCCTAAAATCATAATCGCTTACCGCCGACAGAAATTCCGAGGAAACATAGTAGGGCTTAAGCTCGACTCCCAAACAGCGGGCTATGGTTTGATAGATCTGATTCCATGTCAGCGTCTCGTCAGAGGTTATCTGGAAAGCTTCGCCTATGGCGTGAGGATTTCCCAACAGCCCGATAAAGCCATCGGCAAAATCTCTGCTGTCGGTCATTGTCCAAAGAGAAGTACCGTCTCCGTGGATTATGACGGGTTTTCCCTCAAGCATACGTTTTACTACCTGCCAGCTTCCTTTTCTGCCGTGGACTCCCAAAGGCACGGACCTTTCATTATAGGTGTGGCTGGGTCTTGCTATCGTAACGGGAAAACCCTCGTCTCTGTACTGCTTCATCAGGTATTCCTCGCACTGTATTTTATTTCTTGAATATTCCCAAAAGGGATTTGCGAGAGAAGTTCCCTCGGTAATGACATAATCGGAAGGCTGCTTGTTATAAGCGGATGCGGAGCTGATATAAACAAACTGTTTTGTTTTTCCTGCGAAAAGGCGAAAATCACGTTCAAGCTGAGGCTTGACAAACCCGATAAAATCGCACACCACGTCAAATTTCATATCGCCGAGACTTTCCGAAGCGGCTTTTTCATTGTTTATGTCCGCCTTAATAAACCTAATATCGGACGGAAGAATGTTGTTGGCATTTCCTCGATTCAGAAGGTAAAGTTCATGTCCGCTGTCTGCAAGACGGCGGGAAATAGCGGTGCTTATCGTTCCTGTTCCGCCTATTATCAGTATTTTCATTTTTTTGGTTTCCTTTCTTCAAAGAAAAATAAGTTTACACTAAGTATAGCATTTTACTTTGGTATATGATATAATATTTATGCAGAAAAAATTGTAAAAATCTATTTTATGAGGTGTGCCGATGAGCGGACTTTTTGAGAAAAGCGATTCCCTAAATACTCCCATCGAGTGTTTTATTTTTGATGCGGCGATAGAAGTATTTCCCGTAAAGCCTCACTGGCATTATTTTGCGGAATTTATATATATGCTTGAGGGCAGTGCAAAAATGCAGTGCGGTGATTATTCCTATATTCTGAACAAAGGAGAAATGATAATTTTTCACCCCTCCGAGGTGCATTCGATATACCCGACAAACGGCACTTTGCCTAAATATGCCGTGCTGAAATTTGATATAAACAGATTTAATCTTACCCCTGCCTATGCACCGAAGCTGCGGAGCATTTTTCAGTATGCGAAAAAAACGGAAATGAAGATCATATTCGACCGCAAATTTGCCGAAAGAACCGGGTGCGAAAGTATTTGGAGAGTATGCTTATCTGAATGTACTGATTATAAATACGGCAGGGATCTTGTTTTGCAGTCCAACATTTATGTGCTTTTGATGAATATAGTCCGCTTTTGGCTGTCGGAGGGAATGGTTATTGACAGTCGGCTTATACCGCAGACGGAAGATTATGTAATAGAAAATATAACCGAATACATCGACCTCTTTTTATCCGAAAATCTTCGTGTAGCCAACATTGCCGAGAAATGCGGTTTAAGCTATTCCTGCTTTGCGAAGAAATTCCGTGAGCAATACGGAATAAGCTGCAAGCAGTATATAGAACGAATGCGGCTTTACAAAGCTGAAGAGTTTCTTCTTTTCACTGATTTTGATCTTAATTATATCAGTCAGGAAACGGGGTTTTCGGATTGCAGTCATTTGATAAAAAGCTTTAAAAGGTATAAAGGCGTTACACCGAAAAAATTCAGAGCGGACAGAAATCCATTGAAATCATAGAATTATCAGAATTGCATTGATAGAAAATATCAATAATTCCCAACAACACGCATTACAAAACGAAGATTGCTCAAGTTTTTAGAGCGATCTTCGTTTTTCAAGCATTTCGTTTTCTATAAAAGTTTTTGCTTCTTTTGTATATTCATTTTTAAAATCTTAAGTAACTTTTTCCTGCTGTTCAGTTGGCAAAGACTGTATAAATCGCTCATATAGGTTCCGCCCTTCGATTCTCTATTAAAATATGTAGATATTGAAAAGGATAATACAGAGCCTATTTATCTTTTATTGAAATCCCAATATATTATGAATTTTGATTATTGAAATAAAACTAACGCTGCCTCAAAATCATTATATTTCAAAAAATTTAAAGCAGCATGCGGCAAAATTATGCACGAAAATCTGCATACTGATTTTATGTGAACACGCTCTAAATGTTAATATGCGTTGCTTGCGGCAACAGATGTTTTATTGTATAATAAGGGCAGCGATAAAAGAAAGGAGTTTATTTTTTTATGCTGAGCGAAAATATTAAAGCCATCAGAAAATCAAAAGGACTTTCACAAGAGGAGCTTGCTATCAAGCTGAATGTGGTGCGGCAAACCGTCTCTAAGTGGGAAAACGGACTGTCCGTTCCCGATTCCGATATGCTAATCTCCATATCGGAATCACTTGAAACCCCCGTAAGCACTTTGCTTGGAGAAACCGTTGCTGCAGCGGATGCTGACGCCTTAAAATCGATTTCCGAGAAATTGGAGGTGATAAACTTGCAGCTTTCACGGAGAAAAATTGCAGTAAGAAAAATGATTCATTGGCTGTTTATTGCACTGTGTGCGGTCACGGCTGTGATTTTTGCGGTATTGTCCGTATTAAACAGTCCTTATTTAGGTTTGGATTATAACGACCCCGAAACCGCCGTTATGGGAACGGTCTTTCACGCTTTTGAATGGTTGTTTGTCAGATTAGCGCCGATTATTCTTACGGGAGCAATCGTCGGAATTTTCTTAACACGAAAGCAGGAACGCTAAATAGACTATGACGCCGATTATGGGCAATATTAGGGCTTGTTTGAAAAATCGGGCGCACTGCCTTTTCACCCCAAAACGGTTATCTTCCTCGTCAAAAAGCCTTGTCAAACGTTGGTTTGACTGCGTTTTTTCCTTGAATCCAACCGTTTTGGGACGAAAATCCCGCATTCCCTTTATTTTCAAACAAGTCATAGTATTACATAACATACAACAAAGATACGTGCAATATCTTGTTAAGACAAGCTCCATAACCAAATCATCATAAATCTTTTCGTTTAACTTTATTATTTTCCAAAATTCCTCTTTTCATAACAAATACCCGCATACTCCGTTCTTGTCCGAATAAAATGTACAAAGCAAGGAAAGGACGGTAGAAAATGAAAGAAAAGACGGGTTTTTTTAAAAACACCTTAATTTTATTTACCGCAATGTTCATCACCAAAATAGTGGGAGCAGTGCTTAAAATACCCCTTACAAATATGATAGGCGGTACGGGAATGGGTTATTTTTCCACCGCCTACAGCTTTTTCAACCCTGTGTATACTGTTTTGGCGGCGGGATTGCCTGTGGTGATAACCAGAATGACCGCTCAAAGCACAGCCTGCAAAAGATTTCGCGAAGCCAGAAGCATAAAATCGGCAGCCTTGGTTTTATCCCTTGTATCGGGAATAGTCGGCACAGCGTTTATGATAGCCTTTGCCGTTCCTTTTTCCGATTATGCCGCTAACTCCCATGAAAGCCTTTTGTCTGTTTTGGCAATTTCGCCGTCGGTGCTGTTTTGCTGCCTTGCCGCCGCTTACAGGGGATATTATGAGGGTCTGTCCAATATGCTGCCCACTGCCGTTTCACAAGTGCTTGAATCGGTTGTAAAGGCAGCAATGGGCTTAGGATTGGCGGGAATAGTTTTGTATATGGGAAGGGAAGGAACTATTCCGTCCGATAAGGTACTGCCCTACTGCTCCGCCGCAGCTATTTTGGGCGTTACCTTGGGTGAGCTTTGCGGAACATTGTTTTTAATGCTGAGAAGCCGTTTAGGGTCGGATTATATTACCCCGGCGGAATTGGAGCTAAGCCCCGATCCGCCTAAAAAACTGAAAATCATAAAAAACATTATACTTCAGTCCCTGCCTATTTCTTTAGGCGCAGTAATAATAAATTTAGGAGCATTTATCGACCTTTTGACTATTTCGGGCGGCATACAGGAATGTTTCGGAAAAAACACAGAGTATTTTTTTCTAACCTTCAAAAATGCCATTGAAGAATCGGGAACGGAAAACTTCGGAAACTTTGTTTACGGCAGCTACACAGGAATTGTGCTGTCTGTCTTTATGCTTATAACCTCCCTTACCGCCTTAATCGGCAAAAGCGCTTTGCCCGCTATTGCGGCTTCTTATGAATGCGGGGCAAAAAGCGATGTAAAAAGAAACATAAGTATTTTGTTAAGCGGAATTTTTGTTATAGGGCTGCCTTTGTGCCTTTCCTTAGGGGCTTTGGCAGAGCCTGTGCTAAGCCTTCTCTATCCCTCAAGAGCAGCAGAAATCAGCGTCAGCGTATCTCCGCTGACCGTGCTTTGCATAGGAGGACTGCCTATTGCTCTTTGCGGCGGACTTTTCTCGGTATTTCAAGCCATAGGAAGATTTGACCTTCCCATTAAGCTTATGATGGCGGGATCTGCCGCCAAGCTGATACTTAATCTGCTGCTTTTGCGCATTCCCGAGCTTGCTGTATGCGGAGCGGCTTTATCCACTGTAATTTCTCACGTTGTTGTGATGATTTTAGGCTTGATAAGCTTAAATTCCGCCTTAACCGTTAAAATACGTATCCTGCCTCTTTTTGTAAAGCCTTTTGCCGCTGCGGCAGTGTGCTGTCTTTTATGTCTGCTTTCAAATTATTTTTTGTTTAATAATTTTTCAAGCGTTATTCGTATGCTGCTGACCGTTTGCTTAGGCGGACTTGCGTATCTGATGTTTTTGCTTTTACTTGATAGAAGGATAGTGGAGGAGATCTTTGCCAAAAGAAAAGAAAATAGTGTTAAAGCCAATGGAAATGCGCAAAAAATAGAAGTAAAAATACAGATGTAATACTATTTCTAACTAAAAAAAGTTCCTTGAACGTTTTTAAGTGTTCCGCTTTCAGCGAAACCGACGGAACGCTGTCCTGTCAAGAAATAGTATTGAACGTACATGCCACGCCGCCTTCAGCGGCTATTCGGCTTGCACCGAATAATTTAAAAAGGTTAGCACTTTTTTAATTGGAATTAGTATAATACTATATTAATAATATAAAGGCAGCGCCGCGCAAAAACCGTATTGCGATTTTTGTGCAGCGCTGCCTTTAAATCTGTTATTTACCGCTTACTTTTGCTCGAAATGCGTTATTTACAGCATTTATATGTATTTTGACGCCGCTACTCATCTATCTGCTTTGGAGAAATTCTGACGTCAACCTTATAATCGCCGTTTATCCAAGCTTTAATTCTTTGTCCTGCGATTCGCAGAGTTACCGTAACATTCTTTACGCCCTCTTCCGAATTTATACCCAAAAGGTTTACGGTTCCGCCGATATCGTCGGGAGTAAGATTGTAAAGCAAATTTGACGGTCCTATTGCTGTAATAGTCAGCTGGCTTGTAACAAAGCTGTAATCAAAGGAGGAATCCCCGTTCAGGAAAGTAAAATTCTCATCTGATACCGCAACGGTAAACTCTCTCTTTGTATAGCTTTCCACATTCTGAAAATCTATTCGAGCAACCGCATCATTTGAAAGATTTATATACCCTTCCGGAAGGGATATTGTCAGCTTTACGCCCAGCTGTAAATTTCTTGCCGTTATTTCGTTTAAATTGATTTCTCCCACATCTATCCGATCAAGGTTATTTATGCTTAAATCATTTGCAGGAGCTGCTATGGTGATTTCCTTGGGATAAATAGTATACTTTAAGCTGCTGCCGTCAAAATTTGAAGGATAATTTATAGAAACATTAAGAGGCAGTGTTTTAACGCGATACAGGGGAATTGTAACAGAATAGTTATTTGAAACATATTCAAGCTTTGGATCGTCGATTTTTGTTCCGTTACTGTCATAAAGGCTTACAATACCGCTGATTCTTGTGGTTTCGGTCAGTATTTCACTGTATTGCGGTTCTATCACGGCTTTTGCCACCGAATCCACCAGGGACTGTTCTCCGCTTACCGTTACCATTGAGGAGGACAGCGTGATTTCATCGGTTTGTATCTGCAAATCTTCGGCAATTTTAAGATTATCCGTATTAACCTCAAGGGCTACATCCTTTGAAATTATCCTTTCAACCATTACCTTTGCTGTAAGTCCCTCGGAAACAATATCATAATCGTCACTTGGCTGCACCTTGCTTAAATTTACATCAACAATGTGCTGTCCGGGAGAAGTAATGCCCGAAAGATCCAATGCGGCAACAAAGTCCTTTGCCTCCAGAGTTCCTATAACATATCGCTTTCCATGAAGCTGAACCGTTACCTCCCTGTCATAATCGGTTATTTTCAGATTTTCCTTCTGCATAAATGCGGTAGGCTCTGCGGAAACGGTCACTCCGTCAATATGATCATAAACATTGGGGAACGCCTGAATAGATACCGCAAACCATATTACTATAGCGCAAATTACCGATAAAATAACGGTTTTAAGCTCTTTTTTAAAGAAAGTGCCCACTCTTTTTAAAAAATTTTTCATTTATATCCCGATCCTTTTTGATCTGACAGTTTGACAATTCATCGTGCTTTTGATTATTTAACCGCCGTTTCTTTTTGTTTTTTCCCCTTACCCGAAGCAGCCTTTTTGGTTTTTTTGGGATTTTCGGGAGCAGTGCGTATAAGCTGCTCAGTAAGATACTTTCTTAACGTAACCCCCGAAAAGTTTCTTGTAAGCTTTCCATCCTCAGCCACCGAGATAACTCCCGTTTCCTCGGAAACAACTATAACAATGGCGTCGGAAACCTCGCTTATGCCTATTGCCGCACGATGCCGTGTTCCAAGCTCCTTTGGCACAAGCTCTTCCTTGGCAGGTTTAGGCAGGTAGCAGGCGGCGGCGTGAATGAGTCCGTCCCTTATAATCACTGCGCCGTCATGAAGCGGGGTGTTGGGCACGAATATATTTCCGAAAAGCTCTGCGCTTGGAACAGCGTTAATCAAAGTTCCCGTTTCAATCTGCTCGCCCAATTTAGTTTGCCTCTCAATTACTATAAGTGCGCCTGTCATTGTGCGGGAAAGACCTTCACAGGCTTTTGCAATACTGTTTATCACTATGGTATTCTTTTTATTTTCTTCATCGCTTGCCTGCTCCAAAAACGGCAGTCTTTTAGACATTTTGGTTCTGCCCACCCTCTCCAAAATTCTTCTGAGCTCAGGCTGGAACATTACGATAATTGCCAATAATCCTATATTAAAGAAGGTTTGAGCGATAATGCCCATTACCTTAAATTGAAGCTGCTCCAAAAAAAACAGCAGGACAGAGAGGAAAACAATGCCTTTAATAAGCTGTTCTGCTCTTGTCTCCCGCATAAGCTTTATACAGAAAAACATAATAACGGACAGAAAAATAATATCGAGAATATCAATGGGAGTGATATAGCTTAAAACACTTTTAATGTTGTCCCAAATATCCATAAGATAGGCAAACACAAAAACACCTGCTTTCATTTGGGTGTAGATAAAACGCAGCTTGGAAGGTAAAGGCGGCTAAAGAATACAGCCATTAATTATGGTTATGTATTGCCGCATTATAAAGCATACCCTTTCAAGGTATGCTTTATAGAATAATATTAACATATATGGATAAGAATTGCAAGGATTTTAATCAGTTTTTTAAAGGAAAAGCTTTCCTTTTTCAAGAAGCGGGTACTTTTCAGCTCGACTGTCTTGACAGCACGAATTTCAAAAAGTGTCGGAATTTTCAAGGAAAATTCCGACCGG
>CANEHP010000090.1 GCA_947427325.1 uncultured Clostridia bacterium
TCTGCGTCAAAAAGCCTCGTCAAACGTCGGTTTGACTGCGTTTTTTCCTTGAATCCAACCATTTTGGGACGAAAATCCCACATTCCCTCTATTTTCAAACAAGCCTTAGTATCAACTTTGCTTCAGAAAGGAATGTTTTCTTATGCTTACTTATACCGTTTCCAAGAAAAAACTGCTGCGTATAGCAATTATTGTGCTTTCCGCACTGGTTATAGCGGGAATAATCATTATGGCGGTTATGTCCTCTATGAAGGTCGCCGCCGCAGACAAAAGACTGCCCATTTATGCGGTTTCCCGTGCAGACAACAAAATCGCCCTTACCTTTGACTGTGCATGGGGCAACTCCAACACCGATCTTTTGCTCGGCTTGCTGAAAGACGCAGGGGCAAAAGCAACCTTCTTTGTGACAGGTGAATTTTGCGACAAATACCCCGAAGATGTAAAAAAAATGTATGACGCAGGTCACGAGATAGGAAACCATTCGGACTCGCACCCTCATGTGGAGGGCATCAACATAAACGCTCTTATAGAGGACACAAGAAAATGCTCCCAAAAAATAAAGATGATCACGGGAGAAGACCCTAAGCTTTACCGTGCGCCCTACGGAGAATATGACAATAACGTTGTCACAACCATAGAAGGCATGGGTATGAAGATGATCCAGTGGTCGGTGGACAGCATAGACTGGAAAGAACCCGAGCCTGATACCATTATAAAAAGAGTTGAAAAAAGCACGGTTTCGGGATCTATACTGCTGTTTCATAACGATTTGGAAAATACCGCTCTTGCATTGCCTCAGCTTTTGACCGATCTAAAGCAAAAAGGCTTCATCTTTGCCACTGTTTCGGATACGGTTTATTATGACAGCTACCACATTGACAACAACGGCTTGCAGATTTTTGACGTTACCGCCTTGCTGCCTACTGTTAAATACTCCGATAATGTGCTGTTAAATGAAACCATGGAGATCTTCCGTCAAAATCTGACTCTTCAGGAAATTTACGATTTAAGCGGCGGCGCAACTCCTCAGCTTCTGGAACGCACGGGAGCACTGTTGGACGATGCTCACAAGGCGGCGGTGGAAGAAGCCTCCTTTGAGGAATTAAAAGAAGCGGTGCAAAATCTTATTACCATTGCCGAAAGAGAAGGGGCGAGCGGTAATGCAGGCGAAACGACCGTTACAACAGACGGAAACGGCGGAGAAGCTCCCGTTACCGATAACGGCAGTCCCGAAACCGCCGCAACGGTTCCGACCCCGGAAGATCCCGCTTCCACCACAACCACGGAAGAAATCGGTTCAATAATCGGCGCAAATACCACCCCATCGGAAAACCAAATCAAAGACGGCAAGGGCGGATTGGCAGCGGCAACCACGGCGGCAGAAACAACAGCGCCCGTTACGGAAGCGGTCACAACCCAAGCGCTTACCCGGCCGCCGATTATAACTACGGCCGCTCAGACCGACGCACAAGCAAAGCAGAATAAGTGATGATTTTTGCTTTTCCATATGCGGGCTTACGCATTTGCGTATACGCAACATAGGCAAGTTAAGGGCGGACCTCCTGTCGGTTTTTCACAGGCGGATATGATCCGACGCCGAATATAAAAAGCGGTTATTAAGGTTCAATACAACAACTGAGGGAGCAAAGCTCCCTCAGTTGTTGTATTGATTTGAAATACCCTAAAAAATATTTAAAACCTCTGCTCCTTCTTTTACAAATGCGATAAATTCATCAACAGCCGCTTTGCACAAAATACTTGTACCGCCGTCATAGACAGTCTTATCGGAGGTTCTGACCCATCTGCCTTCGGGCAGATATACCGTTCTTTCCGTCTGTCCCTCGTCAAGAATGGGCGCAAAAAGTATGTCTGCGCCAAACATATACTGGTCGTCAAGTTCATAACAGTGCGGATCGCTGTAATAGTCAAAGAACATCGGACGCATAATCGGCGTTCCGTTTTCGGAGGTTTCACGCATATTGTCAAGTATATAAGGCTTCATACGCTCTCTTAATTCGATAATTGATTTTATGATACCGTAATTGCGCTCTCCGAAGCTCCATATCTCATTATCGCCGCCGCTTGCTTCTTTAACTCCGGGATGACGGTCAACCTGTCCCTTGGTTTTAAACCTCGACCCATGCAAACGCATAACAGGACAGAACAGTCCGAACTGAAACCAGCGCACAATCAGTTCTTTGAAGTAATCGCTTTCAATATCGCCGCAGCAGAAGCCGCCTATATCGCTGTTCCACCACGAAATTCCGCACATCGACATAGAAAGTCCGGATATTACGCTCTGCCTTAACGCTTTGAAGGTTGATGGGATATCTCCGTTCCATACAACAGCGCCGAATTTTTGACTGCCGGTATATGCGGCTCTGGTCAGCAGCGCAATTTCTGTTTCACCTGCCGATTTAAGCCCGTCATAGAAGGTCTTTGAGTAGTAATAAGGGTACATTAAGGCAACCTGAGCGCCGTTTCCGTACCAGAACTTAAGGTTGTTAAACTGCTGCGGGTGAACCTCGGGTTCTGCTTCGTCCAGCCAGAATGTTTTTATTCCTTTATCAAAGTAATTCTTCTTTACCTTTTCCCACACAAATTCTCTCGTTTTGGGATTCATGGCGTCAATAAAGGTTTGCTGACCGTAAAACTCGAATGTTCCGTACTGACCGTTTTCCGTCCGAACAAGCATATTGCCCTCGTCCATTTCCGCATAATATTTGCTGCATGGATTTGTTGTAGGCCATATGGACACAACGGGGCGTATCCCCATTTCCTTAAGTTCATCGCACATTGCCTCGGGATCGGGCCAAAGCGACGAATCAAACTCCCATTCGCCCTGCTCCGTCCAGTGAAAATAATCAATGACAATAGCATCGATAGGTATGCCGCGCTTTTTATATTCTCGGGCAACGGCAAGCAAATCCTCCTGGCTTTCATACCGCAGCTTGCACTGCCAAAAGCCTGCCGCCCAACCGGGAAACTCGGGAGCAAAGCCTGTTAAATTACCGTACGCCTTCATTACTTCTGCCGGCGTATTTCCTGTCAAAACGAAATAATCTGCCTGATATGTGCTGTCCGCCTGCCATAACGTGTGATTGTTAGTCGTTTCACAGTGTCCCGTAGAGGGATTGTTCCACAAAAAGCCGTATCCCAGTGAAGAATATAAAAACGGAATTGTGGATTTTGTATTATAATGAACCAAATCATAAGAACCGCCCTTGCGGTCGAACCAATCCTGCTGCTCCTGCCCTAAGCCGTAAAAATGCTCTTCTTTCCGGGACGCAAATATCGCCCTTATGCGGTAATTATCACCCTCGGTATGGCTGAATTTATTTATTGAATCCCCCTCGTTAACAGTTCTTAAGATCTCCTGACCGTTTTTGTAAAAAACCAAATCATAGCTTCGCCAGCCTTTGAAAATAACCGCCTTAAGCATACCTGTCTGTAACGAAGCACTGTTTTCCTCGGCGCAGATTTGCACATCGGTCTGCATAGGCTCGTTTACCGTCCATCGTTCCTCCGACAGTCTGCTGTTGCGTGTGGAACGCACCCTTATGCAGTTTTCTCCGTATGCTTCAATTCGCAGAAGCTCATCACGCATTGTAAATTCGATATACTTTTCCGATGTAAATATCTGTCCCATTAAAATATTCCTTTCTCGGTCAACCGTTTAAAGCTTGATTTTATAAAAAATCAAATTTGTTGCTGCCCTTTTTCAGTACCACATTTCCCATGCCTTCTATAAAGCAAGTACATTCACGGGCTGCCGTAAGAACCGCTGAATAAAGCTTTCCGTTTTTCCATTCGATATCAACGGATATGTTTCCTCTGGCTTTTAATCCATGTGCTGCCCCGTTCTCCCATTCATCGGGCAGAGCCGGCAGAAGCGAAATTTTTCCGTTGTGACTTTGCAGAAGCATTTCCGCAAAAGCGGCGGTCGTGCCGAAATTGCCGTCTATCTGAAAAGGCGGGTGATTATCGAACATATTCGGCAATACCGACATTTCAAAATATTTTTTAATGTTTTCCCAAGCCTGCCCGCCGTTCCTAAGCCTTGCCCACAGATTTATTATCCACGCACGACTCCAGCCGGTATGGCCGCCGCCATGCGCTAATCTTCGGCTAAGGGTTTTTTCGGCCGCCTTTATAAGCGTTTTATTTTCAAAATCTATCTGCGCCGCAGGATACAATGCAAACAGATGTGAAATGTGCCTATGCCCCGGATCAAGCTCCTCATAGGTCTCCGCCCATTCCTGTACAGCGCCGTTTTCCCCGATTTTCACAGGAGGCAGCTTTTCCAAAATGCGTTCATAGCGCCGCTTTTCTTCCTGCGTTATTTTCCCTGTTTCAATCATTCCGCAAAACAGTTCCCGCAAAATCTGACTGTCCATAGATGCGCCCATACATATATTTCCCATTTCTCCGTTTGGCAGGCGATAGCTGTTTTCGGGAGAACTTGAAGGAGATACCACCAGCTCGCCCTTTTGATTTTCAATCAGGGTGTCCTCAAAGAACAACGCCGCCTCTTTCGCAAAGGGAAGATATTCTTCAAGAAACTTTTCGTCCCCGGTAAAGCGATAATGCTCAAAAATATGAAGGCAAAGCCACGCCGCCCCCATCTGCCAGTATGTGGAAAACGACAGCGTATCCTGCGGAGCACAGTCGCCCCATATGTCCGTATTGTGATGAGCGACCCAGCCCCGGGCATTGTACATCTTTTCAGCAGTCTCTTTGCCATGGGGGTACATTCGCTTTATATGTTCAAAAAGCGGAAGGTGCATATCGGAAAGATTACAGCTTTCGGCGTGCCAGTAATTCATCTGCGTATTTATGTTTATTGTGTACTTGCTGTCCCATGTGGGAGTAAAGCTGTCGTTCCATATTCCCTGCAAATTTGCGGGAAGGCTTCCGGGGCGGCTCGAGCAGGCAAGGAGGTAGCGTCCGTAAGCAAAGGAAAGGTTTACAAGCCCCAAATCCGCCATGCCTTTTTTGGCATTTTCCAAGCGTTTATCGGTAGGTACTCCGTCGTTATCCTCGCATTTTATATTAAGAACGCAGCTGTTCATTATTTGGGTGAAATCCTTCCTATGCCGCTGCCGCAGCTTATCATAACCAAGAGCTTGCCCACGGTCCAGCCTTGACAGAACCTCGTTAAGGGGATTTTCACAATAAAAGCTTGTTTCAGCCGAGGCGATTACGACGCAGTTCTCATCGCATAACAGCGTTCCGCCCATTATGCCCAAAGAGCCTTCGATCGCCCTTATGCAAAAGCAATATTTAACTCCGTCCGCACCCGCTCTTCCCTCCATACATAGAGTATTGCCGTCAAGCCGCTTCAGGCTTTCCATATAAACGCCCCGCTCAATTATAATCGAAACGGGAGCACCCTTGCACCTTACAGCCATAACCTTGTCCGGATAAGAAATAAAGCTTTCTCTGAAATGTTCAATATTATTTAAGGAATAGGAAACGGTATGAATGCCGCTGTCAATATCAAGCTGCCTTCGGTAATTCTCGCATGGAAGCATATCGTAGATCTGTCTGCTCCAGCCGTCGCGAAAACCGAGCATCATAACATTTTCCGAAGTCTCGGGTATAATAAACATATCGCAAAGCGGCTCATAATGGCATTGGAAATCCGGCACCGCCGCCATCGCAAGGTTGGCAAGCTTTTCAGCTTCATGGATTTTCCCCCGGGAAATAAGCTCCCGTATTTTGGGAATATTTTCCTTGGCGTCGGGGTTTATTCTGTCATGAAAACCGCCATGCCAAAGACTGTCGCAGTTCAGCTGAAATCTGTCCGCTATGTTCCCGCCAAAGCACATTGCGCCCATAAACCCGTTGCCTATAGGAAGCGCCTCATTCCAATTCTGCGACGAATGAGCATACCACAGTCTGTTCATATATCCTTGCTCTCCTTCAACATATAATATTAAGCGGCCGTATCGGTTTCATCTGAGTGAACGACGCCTGTAAAATCGTTAATAACAGCTCTTAAATCCGGCGATTTAATGCGGCAGAGGGTTCTGTAATAAAGGGAGTCGTTTGTGTCCCATACAACGGGAAGTATTTTATAGCTTTTTAAAATACCCAGCGAAACCTCAACGCATTCTGCGGGAGTATCGTAAATTTTATTTTTTGATAAACTCTCCTCGTCATAATTTGCATTGATTTCTCCCATAAACACCGGAATGCCCTTATCGATAAAAGCCTTTTTCAATAATTCACACTGAGAATTTGTGTAATCAACCCAATGCCGGCTTCCTATGCTCTTTTCCCAATAGCAAGCGTTATCGGCATAGTGTACCGAAACCATCAAACGGTCCTTAACCGTATCTTCGGTCACGACAAATCTTTCATCGGTTGTTCGGTCAATATTCGTATGATAACCCGATATTATCAAAACACGCTCGGAGTTATTTCCGCCTGTGGCTCTTACCGCATTAACAAACGTACGGTTCAATTCGTTGACGTAATCGTAAATTTCATCTTCCGTAAAATCGTCCTCGGGTCTTGCAGAGCCAACATGCTCATTAAATCCCTCGAATATCAGATAATCGGAATATTCCTTATAACGCTCCGCAATCTGAGCCCAGAGACGTTTTATAATTTCAACGGTTTCGCTGCGGCTGTAATGCTTGATAATATATTCGTCATAATGATGTATGTTTACCACAACATACAATCCGTCGTTACGGCAGTAGTTTATAACCTCCTCCACACGGTCGAGTAATTGTTCGTTTATGGTAAACGTATCGTCCTCCTCCATCATATTACCCCAATATACTGGAAGCCTCACCGTTTTAAAGCCCTCGTTTTTCATACCGTCAATAATTTCCTGAGTGGTTTCAACGGCGCCCCAGCATCTTTCATACTCCTTTGCCGTATTGCCGCCTATGATTGACGCCCCCGAATTAGCTCTTCTTAAATTTTGATAAAAACCGTCGAAGGTGTTTCCAAGATTGATTCCCATACCCATATCTTCAGCGTAATCCATCGCCGTCATATTTTCCCGCATTTTTCCGTTGTCAACGGTTATGATTCCGTTTGCCGAGGCATGGGGTCTGTCTGTGTTTTTACAACCCACACACATTAAACAAAGGGATAAGGCTAAAATTAAAGAAATTGTCTTATTCATATTTATTCTGATTAGCATTTTATTTTCCTCCGGCCAAAAAGATAAAATGTTCTTAAACATTAAAATAATTTGTTCCTCATTCCGCAGTCTGAGGTTATTGTATCATAGTGTATCATATATTTGTCATCACCGCATTAAATATATTGACATAAAACCTTAGTATGTTGACTTTTTTGCAATAATGTTATTTCCGGGTTAAAAAGGTTAGCCCCTTTTTAAGGCAGCACCGCACAAAGACGTTAGGCGGTCATTGTGCGGTGCTGGCTTAAATAATTATTTTCCTCTTTCCGCAGTCTGAGGTTAGCAGTCTGAGGTTATTATATTTTCATATATTTTTCCAAAAACCTCAAAGACATATTTATCCACTGCTTGCAGTTATCATTGTGAAAATATTCGTTCCAACCTGTGTTTTTCGAGCAGTCGGAAAGCCCGTGAGGTCCTTCGTCAAACATATGCAGCTCGCAGGGCACTTTATTGGAAACGCAGGCCTTTGCGAAAACAAGGCTGTTATGCGCCGAAACGCAATCATCATTAGCGGTGCACCATACAAAGCAGGGCGGAGTTTTGGGAGTTACTCTGTTCTCTAAAGAAAGCTTGGAAAGCTGAGAAGATGTAGGCTCTTCGCCTAAAAGCACATCAAAACTGCCCTTATGGGGAGAGGTTATTCCGCTGATAACAGGGTAATTTAGGACTGCCGCATTAGGACGGATATCTGTCGGTTCACAGCCCACAGCATTAACGACAGAAGCGTCGCCCCACATAGTGGCAAGACAGCCTGCCAGATGACCTCCTGCGCTTGCGCCCCAAACTGCGATTTTGTCGGGATCGATGTTAAACTCCTCCGCTCTCGCTCTGATCTTGTACATTGCATAAGCGGCGTTTATAATAGATGCGGGGAATTTTCTGTTGCAGGAATAGTACAATATAAAGGCGTTATATCCCTCTGCAAGATAGCGCATGGCGATTGGCTCTGCTTCACGTTCCGAGCAAAATGTATAGCCGCCGCCGGGAAAAATTAGAATAGCGGGACGAGCGTTTCCAAAGGGGATGCTCTCGACTTTGTCTAAAAGATAAGCTTTTAACAATGCGGTTTTTTCGTTGTTAAGGTAAAATACTTTATTTTTCATGTTTCTGCTTCTCTTTCTTTATTTGTATCAAACCCTGTCTTTGCAAAATATTTCACGCATCTTTTCAAAGTCACAAGGAAAACTTTGCCTTGCCCTAAACAAAGCTTGCTCGAAAATCTACGCAAAAATATTGAAAAGGCGGGTTCTTAAATTTTGCTTAGTTTACTTTTTGTCTTATCCATAAATTTTTCCGCAGAAATGATAAACCGTTCATGTGTTCCTTCGCCAATCAAGCCCGCACTGTCCCTTGCCGTTACCCTAAACACAAGCCTTCTGCCGTCAATTTCAACAAGCTCGCTTTCACAGCTAACGGTACAGCCTATCGGAGTTGCGCTTAAATGCTTTATATTAAGTAATGTACCAACAGTAGCTTCTCCCTCGCTCAGATAAGGTGAAACGCTGTTCATAGCGGTATTTTCCATTAAAGCCGCCATAGCGGGAGTAGCATAAACCTCTAATGTGCCACTGCCGTAAAAAACGGCGGTATCCTTTTCGGTAACTGTGATTACGGCAGTGTTTTTCATTCCTGTTTCCATTTTACAGCCTCTCGTTGAAACCTATATTCATTATATTATACAGTTTGGGGAGGGATTTGTCAATATTTAATATTATTTCTAACTTAAAAACATTCCTTGCGTAAATTCTCAAAGTAAATGCAACAGTGCAATTTAGCGGTAGCACTTACTATG
>CANEHP010000091.1 GCA_947427325.1 uncultured Clostridia bacterium
TTTTAAATCAGTAAATTACCGCCGACTTTCCTGAGAGCGGGCATAAATCAGCACAGCTTCTCTGAAAGCGGGCATAAATCAGCACAGCTTCTCTGAAAGCGGGTTCACTCCGGCACAACTGCCTTGACAGCACGAATTTCAAAAAGTGTCGGAATTTTCAAGGAAAATTCCGACCGGTTCGCAAAATAAAAAGGAGCGGAGCAAGGCGGAGTGGATTTTTATTTTGCGAATTTTGAAATTCTTTTCAAATAGAGCGGATTTTTATTTTGCGAATTTTGAAATTCTTTTAAAAAAGGAGTATAAAATGAAATTTACAGCAGACAGAAATCTATTATCGGAAGCGGTAATAAACGCCTCAAAGGTAACGGCAGTTCACTCCTCGATCCCCGCCTTAGAGGGAATTTTAATAAATTTAAAGGGTGATAAGCTGACTCTTACAGGCTATGACCTTGACAGCGGCATTAAAAATATTATCCCGGTTATCTCCGCCGATGAGGAGGGAGAGGTAGTATTAAACGCCAAGCTGATTGCCGATATGTTAAAGAAGATGCCAGGCGGAGAGCCTGTGGAATTTGTCTGCGAGGACGAAACAAAGGTAACGATAAAGTGCAGCGGCATCGAGTTCAAGCTGGTGGGAGTTTCGGGAAACAATTATCCCAATTTGCCCGAAATGAGCCTTGAAACCAGCTTTACCGTTAAGGAAAACGTTCTTAAAAGTATGATAAGACAAACGGTGTTTTCGGTGGCTCAAACCGATCTTAAGCCTATTCTTACGGGAGTTTTGTTCAGAGTTAGGGATAATGTGTTCACAATGGCTGCCGTGGACGGCGTAAGAATGGCTTTGAGAAATGAAAAGGCGGAATATAAGGATCTTAGCTTTGTCGTACCCACAAAGGTTTTGTATGAGCTATTAAGAATACTTTCGGACGAGGATACGGGCAAGGATATTACCGTTATTATGGATAGAAGTCAGGTAGGCTTTAACCGTGACGATTATATTACGTTTACAAGACTTATGGAGGGAGATTTTCCCGATTTCAGCCGTTTTACAAGCTTTACTCCCACCAGTGAGGCTGTGGTAAATGCCAGAGCCTTTGCCTCCGCTCTCGATCGTGTGCTTTTGCTTACGGAAAAATTTAAAAATCCCGTTAAATGCACATTTGAAAATGATAATCTTAATGTAAGCTGTAATACTAACTTAGGTTCAATTAACGAGAATATAAAAATAAATTACCCCAATCCCAAGCTCGTCATTGCCTTTAACCCCAGATTTATGATGGAGGCGCTGAGAAATTCCGAGTGCGACGAGGTTAAGCTTCAGTTTACAAGCTCACTTTCGCCTATTAAAATTGTTCCTATGAGCGGCGATGAATTTACTTATCTTGTTATGCCCGTTAAGCTTAAGGATTGATTTTGAAAGGAATATGCAAAGGTGATTACAAAGGTGATTACGGTAGAAGTAAATCCCCCTTTTATTAAGCTTGAACAGTTTTTAAAGCTTTGCGGCGCTGCCGATACGGGCGGAACTGCGAAAAGTGTTATTGCAGGCGGCGAGGTTATCGTAGACGGTCAGGTCTGCACTATGAGAGGGAAAAAGCTTAAGGGCGGGGAAAAGGTCTGTTTTAACGGACAGACTTATTTGTGTAAGGTAAAAGTATGATAATTAAAGCATTATCGGTAAAAAATTTCCGCAATATCAAAAATGCGGATTTTTTATTTTCTCCCAAAACCAATATTATAAGCGGAAATAACGCACAGGGAAAAACCAATCTTATGGAAGCCGTAGCTTGTGCCGTTGAAAAAAGCTTTCGTACCAATAAGGCTGCGGATATGCTTTCCGGGGGAGAAAATTTTAAGGGCGAGATAACTGCGGAATTTTCCGTTGATGATTATCCCGATAAAATAAATACTTTATGCTGTTCCGTTACTCAAAAGAAAATTATCCGAAAAATCAACGGTGTAAATTTTAAGGACGCTATGCGGTTATACCCAAAGTTGAAAATTATAGTCTTTATACCGGAGGATTTGTATCTTGTTAAAGGCAATCCCGATGGCAGAAGAGCATTGCTTGACGATACCGCCGATATGATGAACAAGGTTCATCATAGTGTAGTCGGGAATTATTACAGAGCCTTAAAGCAGAAAAACACCTTTTTATCCTCCTGCCGGCAAAATGTAAGCTTAGATTCTTCCAAGAAAATACAAATTGCGGTTTGGAATGAGGAATTGGCTAAAGCGGGAGTTAATGTGCTTTGCGGAAGATTAAAGTATTTTGATACTTTAAGTAGATATTCTTGTGAATATTACAGTGAGTTGAATAATAAAGGCGAAGCGCTTGCAATGAAGTATAATCACACAATTTTTAATGACAGCAGCATTGATTTTTCGGATACCGATAAGCTTTTGCAGATTTATCTTGAAAAATCGGAGCAGTATTTGCAAAGGGAAATAATAGCGGGACATACTCTTATCGGAGTTCACAGAGATGATGTAAGCTTTTTTATAGACGGAAACAGCGCCAGGGATTTTGCAAGTCAGGGACAGATCCGAAGTATAGCGGTGGCTTTGCGTTTGGCGCAGGCAAAAATGTTTTCGGAAAAATGGAACGAACAGCCTGTTATTATTTTAGATGATGTGTTAAGTGAGCTGGACGAGTACAGAAGAGAGTTTATTTTACAACATATTGTTAATTCGCAGGTATTTATTACAGGATGTAACAGAAATGATTTTGAGGGATTGGGAAATTCCCCCGGATGGATTGCGGATAACGGAAGCTTTACCGAATGTTCATATATTTAATTATTGTGAATGTCACAGCGAATATTACAATTTAACAAGGAAAAAATTATGTATGTATCTTTAGGCAGTGATGTAAGTGTGTTAAAAACCGATATTATAGGAGTTTTTGATATTGAAAAAACCTCCGTGGTGAAAAGCGTCAATGATTTTTTGGGCTATTGTCAAAGGAACAATAAGATTTATTATGTCAGCCTTGAAATGCCCAAAAGCTTTGTAGTGTGCAGCGAGCTTGTTTATATTACCAATATTTCGGCCGATACGATCAGAAAAAGATTTTTATAAGCTTATGGCGGGGCTGTAAAGAGATGAAATTGTTGATTAAAAAATTTATATTGTAAGGGAAAAAATTTTTGTTGAACGTTAATATAGACTCGGCTTTTTATTTGTGCTAAAATGTGCTTTGCAATATAAAAATATTTTTTTGAAAGGAAAAGGTTATGAAAAAAGTAAAAACAGTTGTTAGTGCGCTTTCTTTATCGCTGGTGATGCTGTTCACCGCATGTTCCGGCGGCTCAAGCGTGGAGTTTAAAAGAGGAAGCTATGATGAGGCTGCAAAAAAATATACCACCGAAACCTTTGGTTTTTCTGTAAGCTTCGATGATACATGGAAGGTCTATAATGACAGCGAGCTGGCAAAGCTAAGCGGAATGACGGCTTCCACAGACGAGGATTTTAAAAAGCAGCTTGAAACGGAGGGTGTAATTTTTGATTTGGCTGCAAGTCTTACAGACGCTTCAAAAGGCACTTCCGTAAACATAACCGTTGAAGATTTAAAGGTAAGCGGAAATTCGGGGCTTTCCGAAGAATCCTATGCCGAAGCGGCTGCAGATCAGGTTAAGAAGCAGTTTGAATCTCAGGGCGCAAAAGTGGAGAGAGCCGAAAAGGGAAAGGTTACTTTTGCGGGAAAGGAATCTGCCTGCGCATTTTTCAAGGTAACCCAAAACGGCAATACCGTTTATGAAACACAGATTCCAGTTAAGAAGGGAAATTATATGGCTACCATAACCTTTGCTTCCGTAGATGAGAAGACTGTGGAGGAATTGATCAAGAAATTTTCCGCCGTGTAATATTTGATAATTTAAATATTTTACTAAAGGGAGTTGTTTCGGATTTGTGAAATTCGAGATTACTCCCTTTAGTTTTTGGAATGGATATTGTCAATCGTTTAGATGGATATATTAACGGTATTTTCGCTTTGTGGCGGGGCTTTGTTCTATTTTATTCAAATGCTTTGAAAATTGCCTTTCCCGTCTTGCGACGGGGCGCGCTCCCCTTGTGCGGTCATTAAAAATGTTGTGTTGTTGGGGTTTGGGGCGGCTGTTGAAACAAAATGCTTTATTCTTTAGTCTTGCAGCTTTGTTTTTTATAACTTTTTATTTTATCTTTTTTATCACTTTTACCACTTTTGTCATTTTTGCCGTCTTGGAAGTAGAAACAAATGAGATAATCTTTATCTGTTTAAAAATTGTAATGTTAACAGTTATGTGTTAATTTTATGAAATATATGTGATATTGCTTAAAATTTTATTTCATTTATAGAATTATAATTTTGTTTTATAAATATTTTTGTGTACTTTTAATATAGACATACAGGCAGCTTTGTGATAGAATATGCATACGGCAATAGGAAAATATTGCATAGGCAGCTCCGTATTTAAATTTTAATCGAGTTATTGCTTTACCTTTAGATGGCGCTGCCGAAACAGATCAATAAAGGTATATGTAAGAAAGGAAAAAAATATTATGAAAAAGATAGTTGCTTCTATAGTTTTGGTTTTTGCTGCCGCTATGCTCTTTACAGCATGCACTGAAACAAATGATCCCGCAACAACTTCAAGCACTGACAAGGCAGTAGTTACAACTTCCGCTACCGCTCCCGCTAAAACCGAGGGTACTGTTGCTACCGAAGGTACTACTGCTACCGAAGGCACTGCCGCTACAGAGGGTACTGCTGCTACCGAAGGCACAGCTGCTACCGAGGGTACTACCACTACTGCCGCTTAATTATTTGTTTGATTTAAGCGTGGCTTTTATTGCCGGTGTTGCATTTTTAAGCGTTACATTTTAAGAGAAAATACCGTCCCTTTGGGGCGGTATTTTTTTAGTATAACCTTCATTCCACGCCGCCTTCAGCGGCTATTCGGCTTCAGCAGAATAATTTAAAAAGGTTAGCGCCTTTTTAAATTGGAATTAGGGCGTATCTGAAAACTAAGCAATTTTGTGCAATTTCGCTAAATGCGTGGCGATTTCAAGGAAAAAAGCACAGGAATACTAAAGTATTCCGTAGTAATCCCCCTTAGGGGATTACTACCTGCATTCTTTGACGCAGAAAGCGTCCGCAGTTAGTAGAAATTCGTGCAATGGCGACTTTTCAGATAGCCCCTAGTATAAAAGCTTGTATTTTCTTTGAAATTGTGTTATAATAGATATACTATTTATAATATATATAGCAATAAAAATACGGCAATAAAAAATATGCGTAAAAGTATATGACGGAAAATCGGAAGGATAAAAGCAAATGAACGAAGAAACCAAGGTAGAGCACGGCTACGGCGCATCGGATATACAAATTCTCGAAGGTCTGGAGGCGGTAAGAAAACGCCCCGGTATGTATATAGGCTCAACAGGCCCGGGAGGACTTCACCACCTTGTATATGAAATAGTGGATAATGCCATTGACGAAGCGCTGGCGGGCTACTGCACCGAAATTAAGGTAAGTATACTGCCCGATAATATAATCGAGGTTGTGGACAATGGCAGAGGCATTCCCACGGGTATTCACCCGAAGGAAGGTATAAGCGCCGCTACCGTTGTTTATACTATCTTACACGCAGGGGGAAAATTCGGCGGCGGCGGATATAAGGTTTCGGGCGGACTTCACGGAGTGGGCGCAAGCGTTGTAAACGCTCTTTCGGAATGGCTGGAGCTTACGGTATACGACGGAAAAAACATTCATTTTCAGCATTTTGACAGAGGACATTACACCGAAGCCTTAAAGATAGTGGGAGATACGGACAAAACGGGCACTAAGGTACGCTTTAAGGCTGACGGGGAGATATTCCATGACGTAAATTACGATTATGTCACCTTGCTTGACCGTATGAGAGAGCAGGCTTTCTTAAACGGCGGCATTAAGATCGATTTGTCGGATCAAAGAGACCCCGAAAATATAAGAGGGGAAAGCCTTAAATATGACGGCGGTATTGTGGAGTATGTGGATTGGCTTCAGGAAAAAAGAGGCGCTGAAAGACTTCATCCCGACGTTATCTATTTAAAAGACGTTATCGACGATATTATGGTGGAGGCTGCCTTTCAGTATAACACCGATTTTAACAGCGAGGCCTTCCGCTCCTTTGCCAATAATATACACACCGTTGACGGAGGAACTCACGAGCTTGCCTTTAAAAGAGCCTTAAACAAGGTGGTAAACGATTTTGTAAAGGCATATAAGGAAAAAGAGGATTCCAAAAAGAAAAAGCCCAAAAACAAAAAGGACGACGGCAAAAAGGAAGAGTATACGGCTATCAGCGGAGAAGCTATCAGAGAAGCCATAAACGCTGTAATATCCGTAAAGCTCCCCGAATGTGAGTTTGAGGGTCAGACAAAGGGCAAGCTGGGAAATCCCGAGGTAGGACCTGTTGTTTACAAAATAGTAAGCGAAAAGCTAACCTATTATTTTGAAGAACACCCTGATACCGCACAGGCAATAGTAGTTAAGGCAATTAACGGACAGGCGGCAAGAGACGCTGCTAAAAAGGCAATGGAGGCCAAGAGAAAATCCGTTGCCGACGGTGCGGGACTTCCGGGAAAACTGGCGGACTGCTACGATAAGGATATAGAAAAAACCGAAATATATATCGTAGAGGGAGATTCTGCGGGCGGCTCCGCAAAGCAGGGAAGAAACAGCCGTTATCAGGCTATACTGCCCTTGTGGGGAAAAATGCTCAATGTGGAAAAGGCAAGAGTTGACAAGGTTTATAACAACGATAAGCTTACACCCGTGGTAAAGGCTCTCGGTACGGGACTGGGCGAGGAATTTGACATTTCAAAGCTGAGATACGGCAGAGTTGTTATTATGGCGGATGCCGATGTTGACGGCGCACATATAAGAACCCTGCTTCTGACGTTTTTCTTCCGCTTTATGCGTCCGCTGGTGGAGGAGGGTCATGTATATCTTGCTCAGCCGCCGCTGTTTAAGGTGTTCAAAGGAAAACAGGTAAGATATGCCTTTTCCGAAGAGGAAAGAGACGAATATATCAGGGAGCTGCAAGGGGAAAATAATGCAAAGGTAGACGTACAGCGTTATAAAGGTCTTGGTGAAATGGACCCCGAACAGCTTTGGGAAACTACCATGAACCCCGATTCAAGAACAATGCTCCGGGTGACGATGGAGGACGCCGCAAAGGCGGATCTTACCTTCTCCATTCTTATGGGAGACAAGGTTGAACCCAGAAGAGAATTTATCGAGTGCAACGCTCAGTATGTGGAAAATCTTGATATCTGATAAATTCCATATACTTGATTTGGAGGAATTATGAACTCTAAACGTAATAATGAAAAGATAATACAGGTTTTATCCGAAATGAGGCCTATTCATGACGAAACGGAAGAGGAAAAGGCGCAAAGGGAAAAAATGGCGGAGGAAGCCTTAAAAAAAGTTACGGAGGAATCCCCTTGGGCTTTTCCCCGAAAGGTTGCGGTAATAATATGCGCTGCTCTTTGGGTTTTCTCTTTGGTGGCATTGATGCTGGGTTTTGCGGATTTCGGCGTTCTTTTGCCCTTTATGCTGGTTTCTCTCGGTGTGGTTTGTGCCCTTAATATACCTGTGTTTTTTAAGCAGGACAAAATGGGAGATGTGATAATTGCAATTATAGCCTGCGCCGTTTGCCTGATATTTGCTTTCGGTATGCTGTTTGTGGGGGGAAATCGCTGATGGCGCAGACGGGGTTGTTTTTATTATGAAAAAATATTTACGAGGAATTTATGGAAAGCTTTGAAATAAAATACGACAATACCCTTGACGAAATATCAAAGGGCTACGGTTTATTCTGGAAAAAATACGCATTAAGGAGAACCGTGATCTTTACGGCTGTTTACGCCATAGCCTTGGGCATAGGAATAGATTTTGCGGTACATGATCACACAAGTATGCCCGGCTACATACTTATTGTGATAGGTTTGGGCATGATTTTTTCCACATGGACAAAGCCCTATTACGCAAAGAAAAAACTGCTTAAAACTCTCGAAAGCTTCGGAGAAGAAAGATACACGGCGGTATTTTCGGATACAAGGATAGTAATAGACACGGAAATTCTCCCCGAACAACAGCTTGAAACGGTAGCCGTTACAAGCCAAGGCGTAATGACGGTGGGAGAAGATGTGGAGATTCCCGAAGAAAAGATAATAAAGCACGATAAAACAAAAATAGACCTAAGGACGGAAAGGCTGGATTCCGTTGAAACAGAGGATCTTTTCCTGCTCTTTGTAAACAGGTCGCTGATCTACATTTTCCCGAAAAGATGCTTATCGGAGGAGCAGACGGGAAAGCTGAAAAATTATTTTGACGATAAAAATATCTGATTTTTTAAAGGTGAAAAAAAGTAAGGGAAAAAAGAAGAAATATAGAGAAGAAACAAAGAAGAAACAGAGAAGAAACAGAGAAGAAAAAGTCAAAACAAAAACTACCGAGAAAAAACATTGCAGAAAGCAAAAACCGCACGGCGAAACCGCTCATTCGGCAAGCCGAATGAGAAGGCGAAGCCTTCGGAATTTTGGAACAAAATTCAGCGGTTTCGCCCCCTCGTATACGCAGTTTTTCCTTTAGGAGCACCTTTGATAAATCGGCATTAAACCAAGTGAAAAAATGAAACAAAAAATATGTATAGCGGTAAACAATGGAATTAAAAAACCGAGAAAAAACAAAGCAAAATGCAAACTGCAAAAGCGGAGAAAATGTGTAAAAATTAAAACAAGAAAAAACAAAAAAACAAGCACAACAGTTTTAATGACCGCACAAACGGACTCCGAAAAGCAAAATAAACCCTACCGAGAAAAAAACAAATTCCCAATCACCAACTTCCAAAGCGGGGAAA
This sequence comes from uncultured Clostridia bacterium, assembly GCA_947427325.1. Lineage (GTDB taxonomy): Bacteria > Bacillota > Clostridia > Oscillospirales > Ruminococcaceae > Ruminiclostridium_E. The sequence continues at coordinate 8,892 of CANEHP010000091.1, forward strand.
AGGGGGGAGTGGGGTAAGGAAAGGGTTCT
>CANEHP010000092.1 GCA_947427325.1 uncultured Clostridia bacterium
ATCGGCAAAATTTGCCGAAAAGATGCGTGCCAATTTCTATGAGAACAAGTTCTCACCTTTTTTAAAACAGCTTGATCAGTTCCGTAAGGTCATAGGGCGTTTCCTGATAAACGCAGAAGTTAAGCCAGTTACTGTACATAAGGCTTGCGTGTCCGTGCCAGGTGATAAGGGGCGTGCGATTTGGATCGTTGTTCGGGAAATAATTCCTGGGAATATCTATCTCAACTTCCTTTTCCAAATCTCTGAAATATTCGTTTTTCAAAGTGTCTCTGTCATACTCTGCGTGACCTGTTATAAAAATCTGACGGTTGGTGCGGTCGGCAATTATATATGCCCCCGCGTCATCGGAATAAGCAAGCACGGTAAGCTGAGGTATTATATCAATATCGCTCATACTCACCTCGGTATATCTTGAATGCGGTACGAAAAACACATCGTCAAAGCCTCTTAAAAGCGGGTGATTGAAAGCATTCACCTTATGGGGAAAAACACCGAACAGCTTTTTCTCCAAGGGTCTTTTTTGTACGCCGTAATGATAGTAAAGTCCCGCAAATGCGCCCCAGCAAATATGTACGGTGCAAAAGGCATGAGTTTTTGTCCACTCCATAATGTGACAAAGCTCATCCCAATAATTTACTTCCTCAAACTCTAATTTTTCCACAGGTGCGCCTGTTATAAAAATACCGTCAAAAAACTGATCCTTTACCTTGTCAAAGGTAGTGTAAAAATTCTGCAAATGCTCGTGAGCGGTATTTTTGGATAGGTGAGTTTCTGTATAAATCAGCGTTATATCCACCTGCAACGGCGTGTTGCTTAACAGTCTTAACAGCTGAGTTTCCGTTTCGATTTTTGTGGGCATAAGATTAACTATGCCTATTTTTAACGGTCGTATGTCCTGCCCTGTGGCACGGTCGCTTTGCATAACAAAGATCTTTTCCCGTGACAGAGTGGTAAAGGCAGGTAAATCATTAGGTATTTTAATTGGCATTTTCGTTGTTCCTTTTTTTCATTTGTCTTTTATATTTCTTTAAGAAAGCATTACATAGGTCCATATGGATGGCGCTCAATATTATGTACCGCCTTTGTCTTTTCGCTTCAATTCACTGTCCCTCTGCGATTTCTTCAATAATCCTTCTGATTTCCTCAACTCCCTCTCCCGTTTCGGCGGAAAAAGGGATAACCGTTATCTGATCTGCACAAGGCAGCTCATTCTGCAATTTTTCCAACCGCTCTGCCCTTTGAGTTTTTTTCAGCTTGTCCGCTTTGGTGAGAACAACCACAAAGGGAATTTCAGAATCTATAAGAAAATTTATCATCAAAACATCGTCTGCTGTAGGCGGGTGACGAAAATCCACCAGCTGAAAAACCAAATCAAGCTGTCTGTCCGCTTGCAGATATCCCTCAATAAGGGACGACCACCGCTGTTTTTCGGCTTTTGAAACCTTGGCATAGCCGTAGCCGGGCAAATCCACAATATATATGTTTTCCAGCTCAAAAAAATTGACAGTGGCGGTTTTTCCGGGAGTTGCGCTTACCCTTGCAAGGGACTTTCTGTTAAAAATCTTATTTATCAAAGAGGACTTGCCCACATTTGAGCGGCCTGCAAAGGCTATCTCTGATCGCTCCGATTTAGGTATTTGGCTGAATTTTCCGTAGGAAGTCATAAATTTCGCATTATTAAAATTCATTTTATAATCTGCCTTTCCTTTTGATACTAACGACCAATTTGTGATTTCGGAAAACCCGGCGCCGATTTATTATTCGGAATTTCTTATATTCTTTTTCACCGTAACCCGAGTCACATTATCCTCCGGCGGCGCAAAGCTGCCCTTTTTATTCACCAAAACCGAAAAAATCATTCCGACAATAATTGCCATATAAAAAGTTAAAAATCGCCAGATTACCGTTGAGAGATTTACATAGCCCCCAAAAATGCCTTTAAAGAACAGTACATAGCTGCCCTCTGCCGCCCCTAACGCACCGGGCAGGGGAACAAAGGCGGAAATCATTAAAATAAACGCCTGACAGGAAATTATAGTGAGATAATCTGTGCCGCTCAGTCCGAAGGCAAGGTATATTATAAAAGAAATGCTGAAATATATAGTAAGCTGTATAAGTGTGAATAAGCACATTTTTAAAATCAGTATCGGCCGCTTTTTTATAAATTGGAAATTTTTATAATACATTTCCATTTCTTCATCCACAAATTTCAGCTTTGAGTCCACATCTTTTATTATGTGAATTTTCCCTAAAAGCCTTATGACAAAATGCGCAATTTTTACGGTAGGCTTTCGGAAAAAGGCTAACATTAACAGACCGGCTATAACCGCAGTGTTTACAATAAATCCGATGACTACCAAAGGCATCATAAGCGGATTGGTGTCGACAACATAGTGCAGCTTAAATATCAGAATTACCGCCGAATAAACGGTAAGCATAGCCTGATACACAATAAATTTGCTTAACAATGCCGTTAACGCAGAGCCTAAAGGGACACCGAATTTCATAAGATAATAAGTCTGTATAGGTTGTCCCCCCGAAGCAAAGGGTGTTATGCAGTTAAAGTACTGTCCTATCATAGAAACGGAAAGACTGTTTTTAAACTTCTGCTTTGAGTGAACCTCCCTGACGACCGAATGAAGAATTACAGCCTCCAAAAACCAATATATAAGCATACATACAACTGTAAGCAGCATATACAAAGGGCTTGCACTGCAAAATGCATTCCATATTTCCTTTGGATCGTCCACAAAAAACAAAAACACAATCATTATAACAAAAGCAGCGCCGCATATTACAAGATTTAATATTTTGGATTTTTTGCTCATTGTTCCCCTTTTCCTTAGAACTTGTTCTTATTTTACGATTTTTGAAATCTTACAAGGCAGTTAAAAACAGTTTATCTGTTTTTTATCCCGTTATCATTATTTATTTTTTAATACGGACGTATAATAGTCGTCCCACATTTTCAGAACGCTTTCCTTTTTATAATATTCATTTCCTCTTTTGGAATTAGCCGCCGCAGTGTTATAGTATTCTTTGTCGTCCTTTAGTCTGTTAAGCGCATTAACAAAGCCCTCCACACTGTCCTCGGCATAGTAGAAATCAAAAAGGATATTGTCGTAAATAGGCAGTTTTCTGAGCAAAACAGGCACATTAACGCACATAGCCTCAAGAATTGTCATAGGAAACAGCTCGTCATAAGAGGGCAAAAACATAACGTCCGCCGCATTGTAAACGCCATTCATATCTTCTCTTTCCACAATGCCCAAAAACTTTACATTGGCAGGGGGATTGTTCACAACCTTTTTTAATTCCTCATAGCCGTCGGAAAGCTTCCCGAAGCTAAAACCTCCCGCCCATACAAACTGCACATCGGGCATAAGCTCTGCGCATTTAAGAAAGTCAAAGGCTCCCTTGCGCACCTGTAACTGTCCTGCGCATAAAACGGTGAACCTATCCCTGCTTATGCCGTATTTTTCCCTTATTGCCGCTCTTTTATCCGGGGAAAGCGGATGAAATTGGTCGGTGTCTACAAAGTTTGGGATATATGTTACCTTTTCTCTTTTAATGCCGTTTTTTTCAAGGGCGTCAATAAAGTAAGGGTTCACCACCACCAAATGATCCATTATTTTGTAAAACTTTATTATATAGGCATAAAATATTTTTCTTGCCCATTTTGGAATTTGTATGCTCTTATCCATAGTTTCCGGCAGGGTGTGAACATAACATACAGACGTGCCCTTACGGCAGCGAAGAGGCTTTAACAAAAAGTAAGTGGGATTAAAGGTATGATAATGTGTAATATCTGCCGCCATATGCTTGTTTTCGTATATTTCAAATTTATCCTTAAGCCCTTCCTTTACAAGCTTTACCTGCTCTATATAAGCGGAGCCTACGCCCTGCCCCTTTACGCTGGTGGCTTGAGACATCATATTTATTGTGTGCTTGCTCATATTTACCTCGTTAGATGGAGATTGTTTCTTTTTATTATAGCAATTATGAAGGGGTTTGTCAATGCGGAGGCCGTTTTATTTGAGAACAAGTTCTGATTGCCGTTAAGCGTAAGCTTGGGCGTGAAATATCATTTCAACTTTTAGATTAGACTTTTTTTGAAGAAAGTACTTGACAAATCAGAAACGTTATGATATAATAAGAAATGTAATAATATTAGAGATGTGCATAACTCAATTTTTTAAATGCACTTCCACAATATATAGTATATAGTCGCAGCTTATACAGAATTATACATATAAAGTGCCTGCATTTGTGAAATATGCTTTTTGCTTAACTCTAATAAATAATAAAAAAGGAGTTTTATGCAATGAAGAAAAAATTATTAGCGTCATTATTCATCACCCCGGTTCTCGCTGTGTTGGCTTCGACACAGGTTCTTGCCGGCAACGAGGATCTTGCCCACTGTATTGAGCTGTACCCTTCTCAAGATCTTACTTACTCAGCCAGCTGTACGGGCACCTACAAATATATTTGGGGAGAAAACGACCAATCGTCGGAACAGGGCGTGTGGTTTGTCGCTGAGGTAAGCAAGGACAATAAATCGTCATGGAGGGAGGATGAATACGCCCGTGTACATATATCGCCCGGCTCCGCATTCGGCGAGACAATAACAGATCGCTATTCCGCAACATATACATGGCGGCTTAAAGTGGACGCCTTCGGTCCGTTCAGAGGATGTTCCTCCATTGGCTATATTCGTAACAAGTAACTGTCATAGCTTTAATCAAATACAAGCCGGTATTTTTAAAACCGGTTTGTATTTGGTTTTTATTTAAAGCGCTTAAATAAATCAAGAAATCATAAGTTTTTTACATAACGGAGGCCGAATGAATACAAAAAACTATTTCAAGATGTTTATAAAAGATTTGTTTCTGCCGATACTTTCTGCTTTGTTTTTTATATACATCAATTTCCTGCATATCAAATGTATTGTTGATGTTAACGTGTACGGACCGCATGGAATGCTTTCCATGCTGAATGCGTCAATGGATTCGTCAGTGCTCTGCTTTGTCTTTTTTATGTTTATTTCATATTACTTTACCGACAAAGTGAACAAAAGCTCCATGCTTGAATGCGCCGAGGTGACGCGAGGAGGCGCTTTGGGAGTTTATCTCCGTCAGCTTGCGGTACTCACCGCACTTAATCTTCTGTTTACTGCGTCTTATTTTATTTATAATATGTATGCATATTTCGGCTGGAATATTGATCACGCCGAAGTCCTGGGACATATATTGATGTGCTTGTTTATTTATATATTTATGGTGTCGTTTATCGCCATGCTTTTGGGCCTTTTGCTGTCCCTGTGCTTTAAAAGATTTGGCGCTTATGTTGTAATGATTGCCGTCATTCTTCTGACCTCTCCCTTTACGGAATATTTTATCGGCATGAATTCAAGTATTTTTTACGTTTATGAATTCTTTTGTCTCTATCCCCGCGGAACGGAGTTTTTTGCGGATAATTTTCTCGGCTACTCGCTGCTCCCCGACAGGGTCTCAGCGCCTTTTTTCTTTGCGGCGCTTATATTTGCCTTTATAGCGTTAAAACTGCTCAAGGGAAAATCCAGGCTCAAATATTCGGCGATTGCACTCAGCGGAGTGATCTGCGTCGTTTCGCTTGCGGTATATTTTTCACCCGGAACGCCTACCCTTTCAGGCAGGCATCCTGACGCCTTTTATATTGGCGACAGCTTATACTATTATAATAATAAGGATAATCTCAAAATTGAAATGGGCGAATTTTCCATATCAAAGTATGAAATGGATCTTGCGGTAAAAAATGAGCTGTCCGCCAAGGTAACGATGTATGTGGATAACAGCTCTCTTGAAGCTTATAAATTCACGCTCTATCACGGGTACAGGATAAATAGGGCGGAGGACCAGGAGGGAGCTTCTCTTGATTTTACTCAGGACGGGGATTACGTTGAGGTAAAAAGGGGCGCTTCTCCTGTCAGCACTGTCACTCTTTACTACTCGGGATACGGTACCTCCTACTATACCAACGCTCAGGGCATATTCCTTATGGGAACAATTCCTTTTTATCCGCGAAGCGGTTATCAAATCATGTATGACGTCAAGACTCAGGGCTTTTACAGCAATTATCATGAAACCCCCGTCGAGTTTAATGTCAAGGTTGACTATGCTAAAACAGTATATTCAAATCTTGATTCTACAGAGAGTAATACCTTTTCGGGCACAGCCGATAACATTATATTAATGTCGGGCTTTCTTGAAGAAAAGAGCTTTGACGGGATCAATGTCGTTTATCCGTATCTTGACAACGAGCGATATACCGATGAGCGAATCAGCACAGACATAGCTGTTTTTTTTGATTCAAGACCGGACGACAGACCGATAAAAAGAATTTTTACACTTCCCCCTTTTTATTTGGGAAAATATGCTAACTGTCTTTATTTCTCGGACGGTACGCTTGTTTGTAGTCAGATCATTTCACTTCCTATCATTTATCCCTCCTCTATGGTGCTTGACGTCAAGCGGAATTTGATGTTAGTGTACAATTCATACATACACAATAATTCCGACTTTGAAAACCGATTGAAATATGAAAAAGAGGTGTACACCGTTGACGAACCGGGACTTGCAATGCTGCTTCAGAATGCAGTTGAGCAGATAGGAGAGGAAAAGGTGTTAGAGGCTGTTGACGAATACTTATATAACTACTCCGATACAAGGGAGTCTAAAGAGTTCTTTGCCGATTTGACCAAGGAGGGCTGATATGTTAAGGATAGAAAATCTTTGTAAGAATTTTGGAAAAAAGCAGATATTCAACAATTTAAATTTAGAGCTGAATGCCGGAATTTACGGGCTGCTGGGACCTAACGGAGCGGGAAAAACCACTCTTATCCGCTGTATAACTCAGCTCTACCCCACAGACGCCAATGCGATATCCTATAACGGCGTACCTGTACAGCGGCAAAGGGATTATCTTACGCATATAGGCTATCTTCCCCAAAAGTTCGGCTTGTTCCGTGACTTAACGGTATACGACGCTTTGGAGGTGTTGGCGGTAGAAAAGAAAATACCGAAGGGCGAGGTAAAGGGAGAGATAACCCGCTGTGTAGAGGCGGTGAATCTGAGTGACAGGCTGAACTCGAAGGTAAAAACTCTTTCAGGCGGTATGATAAGACGGCTTGGAATCGCACAAGTATTTTTAGGCGATCCTGATATTATGATTTTTGATGAGCCTACCGCAGGACTTGACCCTGAGGAAAGACTGAGATTCCAAATAATTATTTCGCAGCTTGATCGTAAAAAAACCGTCCTTATCTCGACTCATATCGTAAGCGACATTGAAGAGGCAGGGGACAATGTGGTTGTTCTCAATAACGGCTCTGTGGCTTTAGAGGGAACCTGTGCCGAGGTATGTGAGGCGGCAAACGGTAAAGTTTATCTTGTTCCCCGTGATGAGCTGGGAAAAATCAAAGAAAAATATTTTGTTCAGTCGCAGTTTTCTCTTGGAGGAAAAACCATGTGCAGGATAATTTCGTCGGCTCAGCTTTCCTACGAAAACGATCAGCCCACTTTAGAGGATGGATATATGAGCCTTATTAAGGAGGTATAAGCTTTTGATTTGGCGGCGAGTTTTTTTACAGCTTAAGGGGCTTCGGGTTTTTGCATCAGTTCCGCCGATCGTACTGTTTGTTGTTTTGCCGGCTTTGTTTATACCGGTTCTTGAAATTTTCGGTCCGTCGGAGGATACCTACCGCATACTTCTTCAATGTATCCAAACGATTATGCCGTTTTTTTCAATATGGTGGATTATCCTTATTTCAAGGGAATATATTGAAAACGACGGAAATGAGCTTCTTTTTACCTTTAAGCCTAAAACATTGTGGCGAGAGTATCTGATAATTTTTATATTTTATCTTATTTTGGCATTTTTCGCTTTCCTCATTTTTTCTTTTTATTACCCTGCAATATGGTGGGAATATGTACGTTTCTTTTGTGTGGCGTCTATGTTTTTCGGTGGAGCGTATGCGCTTATGTACGTTACAGGATCGGTTGCCTTGACTTTTTTGGTGATTATGGTACTTATAATCATAAATATGACTGTTCCCGTCCAACAGCCTAACCCTATCCATTACATATGCTTACTGCCATTTGACCGAAGTATTTTTTTAACGGTATGCCTGCCTCAGTTCATAATAGCTGTAATCCTTTTCATCATAGGTGTAATTTCAAACAGCAGGTTTAAAAAATACAGATAAGGAACGGATAAAAAACATAATCACAAGCTTAGCCGATGACTTGTAATCGTTCGGTAATCACATCTCTTGCTGCGGTATAAAAATTTTATATGTCGGGGTTCAAATCCTTTCCAATTCCTTTGTTAAAAATTCTGTGCAATAAAAGCGCCTGTGATTGACTTCTCTGTTATGAGAAATCATTCACAGGCGTTATTGTGTATTCTGTATAATTGTCATCGGAAAAATTTGTTGCACTAGTGTGGTGTCCTGCTCAAAAATGAAATAAGATGCGCAGCAATTTTTTCCATATGCAAGGCGGAGGACGAAGGCTTGCCGGCGCAAGTCGAGGACAACAACGAAGCGTATGGGAAAAAGGGCAAGCAGATATTTTATTTTTGAGTGGGACAGCACACTGGGGCTTGCTTGAAAATATAGGGAATGTGGGATTTTCGTCCAAGAACGGTTAGATTCAAGGAAAAAACGCGGTCAAACAGACGTTTGACGATGCTTTTTGACGCAGAAGACAACCGTTTTGGGGTGAAAAGACGGCGTTCCCGATTTTTCAAACAAGCCCTATTATAAGAATCAGAACTTGTTCTCATAGGAATGGTGCGCAGATTTTCGAGCAAATTTTGTCGAG
>CANEHP010000093.1 GCA_947427325.1 uncultured Clostridia bacterium
CCCTTTATCTCGGCAAATTCGGCAAGATTAAGACAATCCTGCTCAAATTGGCTTTCAATAACTTTATTCGTAATAAATGCAGCTTCATCAGCAAGCTCGCCGTCTCTGTGAAGCACAAGCAGATTTCCCCACATTTTTTTCGCTGTATGTAATGCTTTATTTTTGTCCTTACAAATCAACCGTACATAAAATTTATTTTCAAGCGTTTTATAATCAACTGCAAATCCTTTTTCAGAATCCTCCCAATGAAGCGACTTGCTGTTGTCGTTCATTTTAGCAGCAATAATTATATCCGAAACCACCGCACTTGCAGTAGGCAGCTTTCCTGCGCCTTTGCCGTAAAACACAACATCACCCGTTGCGTCGCCGCGAACCAAAATTGCGTTAAATACATCATTTACGCTTGAAAGCTGACTGTTATTTGAAATAAATGCAGGACACACCATAACTGCCGCCTTATCCCTTTTTCTGCTTGCCCAGCCTATAAGCTTTACAGCGCCGCCAAAATCATTACAGTACATTACATCCTCGTGCGTAATTCCTGTTATTCCCTCGGTATGAACGTCCTTGGGGTAAATATGCTTACCGAAAGCCAATGAAGCTAAAATACATATTTTGCGGCAGGTGTCGTGACCGTCCACGTCAGCAGAAGGATTTCTCTCAGCGTAGCCCAAATTCTGAGCCATTTTTAATGCGTCATCAAATGCCATTTGCTCGCTTATCATTTTTGTCAAGATAAAATTGGTAGTGCCGTTAAGAATGCCGGCGATCTCGTCAATTTCATTGGCGGAAAGACAATGATGAAGGGGTCTTATTATAGGAATACCGCCGCCCACACTTGCCTCAAAGAAAAAGTTTACATTGTATTCTCTCGCCGTTTTCAGAAGCTCCGCACCCTTTTCAGCTACAAGCTCTTTATTTGAAGTAACTACGCTTTTTCCCGCCTCAAGCAAGGATTTCACAAAGCTATAAGCAGGATTAAGCCCTCCTATAACCTCGGCAACAACCGAAATTTCAGGATCATTTAAAATTATGTTAAAATCTTTGATAAACTTGTTTTTATGGGGAGAATCCTCAAAATCTCTTAAATCAAGAATATATTTAAGCTCAATATCATCTCCAACCTTTTCTTTAATGCTTTCATGGTTTTTATAGAATACTTCCACAGTGCCTGAGCCCACAACACCATATCCCATTACAGCTATCTTTATCATTAGCACTTCCCCTTTTTTTCTACATCTATTTTGTTTTATTTAATATATTTATACCATAAAAAGAGAATTTTGCCCTGCAAAATTCGATACCTCTAAACGGTAAAATGTCCTCAGACATTTAAATAATTTTTCCTCTTTCCGCAGTCTGAGGTTATTATACCATAATTACAAAAATCTTACAAGGTATAAAATGTGAAAAATTAAAATATTTATTGTGTTCATATTTTGGCAAAATATGAACACAATAAATTTACTTCAAAATATTATTTTTCTTCGCCAAAGTATTTAACAATCTCATCAACGGCTTTTTCGTTTAAACCCTTTTCCATATTTAAGCGGTTAAGCGTTTTTTCCTTATTAAACCAGGTAAGCTGTCTTTTGGCATAATTACGGGTAGCCTGCTTCAGCCTGTCCGCACACTCGCAAAGCTTCTCTTTACCGTCTATAAAGGGTTTTAGTTCTTTATAGCCGATAGCCTGTGCCGCTGTAACATAATCGTTATGAGTAAAAAATTCCCTTGCTTCCTCTAATAATCCCTTTTCAAGCATTATATCAACTCTTTTATCAATTCTTTGATATAAAATTTCTCTCGGATAATCGGGCATAATATAATAAGCCTTGTAGGGACTTTCGGTTAAGCGGCTTTTTTCCTGTGCTTCGGTAATTGTGCTTCCGCTGATTTTATATACCTCCAAAGCTCTGATAATTCGGTTTTGATTGTTTGGATGCAGTTTTTCGGCGGCTTTGGGGTCAATCTGCCTAAGTCTTTCCCATAAAGCGTCATTTCCCTGCTTAACCGCAAGCTTTTTCATTTCTTCACGAAATTCATAATCACAGCCTGTATTATCAAATTTTATATTATTTATTAAGGAGGAAATATATAGCCCTGTTCCTCCGACTATTATTGGCAGCCTTCCCCTGTTATAAATGTCATAAATCACTTTATGAGCCATTTCCACATAATCTGCCACGGAAAAAGCTTGTTTTGGCGACAAAAAGTCCATAAGATGATGAGGAACACCCTGCATTTCCTCCTTTGAGGGCTTTGCGGAAGCAATATCCATACCTTTGTAAATCTGCATTGAATCTGCCGAAACTATTTCGCCGCCGCACTTTAATGCAAGCCTTATACCCAAATTGGTTTTTCCCGAAGCGGTAGGTCCACATATAATGGGAACAAATATCTTTTTACGCAAATCAAATTCGGAGTTACTCACTGAATCCGTCCAAAATTCCTTTCAATATTATATTTTGATAAAGTGGTAATAATAGGCCGTCCATGAGGACAATAGCGTATGGCGGAATCCTCCCACACTCTTTTGGCAAGCTGCTCCAATTCCTTGTCCGACGTTATGTGATTTGCTTTTATAGCCCCTTTGCAGGCAACGCTGTGCAAAATATTATCAAACAGCTCCCCTTCTATATCATCGCCGCCGTTTATCAATATTTCAGCAATCTTCAAAAGAATGTCCTCGGGAGCTTTATCGGTAATTGCAGAGGGAAATCCCAATATTTCAACCTCCGTATCGGATTTAAAAGATAAATCCAATCCCATATTTTCCAGATAATCCAGATTATCGGATAAAGCTGTTACCTCCTCCATAGATAAAGTTACGGTTATTCCCTCGGTTAATAGCTGCGAGGTTGATTTTAACTCGCTTTTAAGCGCTTCAAAGCGCAGCCTTTCGTGTGCGGCATGCTTATCGATCAAAATTAAATTATCGCCGCATTCACAAACAATATATGTTTTAAAAAGCTCGCCGATATATTTTAAATGGGGTTTATATTTTTCTTCAACAATGGGATCTGCGATTTGCAAATTTTTTTCTTCCTTAGAGACCGCTTTAATAAAACTGCTTTGATTAATAAAGTTATATTCCTCTGTTTCCGTCTTTTCCTGTTCGTTATCAATAATCTCTTGTATAAAAATGTTTTTGGGAGGCTGCGGCTTGTAAACAGCCTTGTAACTGTCCATACGGGCAGAAACCGCATTTCTATCGGTCTTTATGTTAGCGGCGGGCATATCCTCAGTGTTTTTGAATGCTTTCTCATATGTATTTTCAGTATTTTCATCAAAAACAGTTTCCTTTTTTTCATTGAAAAAAAACCCTGCGGAATCGGCGCTTGCGGACTTACCGTAAATATTGCTTATCTGAGGAGAGGTTTTATTATTATAAATTTCATCATTTTTAGCAGCTTTGCTGCCGATAGTGATTTCCTTTTTATTTTCGCCGTTCAGTATGCCGTTTTTAACTGCCAAAAAAACGGTTTCAAAAATTGCCTTTTCATTGGCAAATCTCACCTCGGTTTTTGACGGACTGACGTTTACGTCAACATCTGACGGAGGCATATCGATTTTCAACACGCAAGCGGGAAATTTGCCCACCATAACGCTGTTTTTATACCCTTCCTCCAAGGCTGCCATACAGGTAGTATTGCGTACCCACCGCCCATTGACAAAGAAATACTGCATCTGCCTGTTTCCTCGACAGGCATAGGGAGTGGTCACATATCCGCTTACCTTTACATGATTTTGTTCGTATTCCACATCTGTCAGAGCTGCTGCGAACTGCTTACCGAATACGGAATATACAGCGGAATAAAGCTTTCCGTCACCCGATGTCACAAGAACGGTTTTTCCGTCGCGAATAAAGGAAAAGGCTATATCGGGGTAACTTAATGCAAGCTTGTCCACCACCGATTGAACATAATTTCCCTCGGCTGAATCTTTTTTTAAGAATTTAAGCCTTGCGGGAGTGTTGAAAAACAAATCGCGCATTATAATGGTTGTTCCGTCGGGGCAGCCCGTTTGCTCGTGAAGTGTTTCTTCTCCTCCTTCAATATGATATGCTGCGCCAAGGCTGTCGCTTTGCCTTTTTGTCAGAACCTCTGTTCTCGATACAGCCGCCACAGACGCCAACGCCTCCCCTCTGAAACCCAGAGTGGAAATACTGTCAAGCTCTTCGGCAGCAGACAGCTTGCTTGTGGCATGGCGCAAAAAGGCGGTAGGCACTTCTTCAAAAGACATTCCGCAGCCGTTGTCGGTAACTCTCATATATGTAATTCCGCCGTTCTTTATTTCAACGGTAATTCTTGTTGCTCCTGCGTCAACGGCATTTTCTATCAATTCCTTTATTACCGAGGAAGGTCTTTCAATAACCTCCCCCGCAGCAATAAGCTCATAAACGCTTTTATCAAGCAGTTTAATCATAAAACTACGTCCTTTCAAAAAGAGCTTGATTAGACAGGCTCTCAGCTTACCGAAAAACCTTTGAAAGCTGTATTTTTTCGGTAAGCTGTCGCCGATTTTCGGCAAAGCCGAAAATCAAAAATCGGGCTAAAGCCTTAATTTTAGGGCTATGATCTTGACTCGGGGGAAAACACCGATGGTTTTCCCCGAACCCCCCTTTCATTCCGAAAAAGGAAAGTCGAGACTTTTTCGACAGTCTGAGAGCTTGATTAAACAAGCTCCTTCATCTCCTCCAATATCCTCCAAGCGTCCTTTGGCGTTATATCATCTAAATCAAGATTTTTGATCTTTTGTATAATATTATTTTTATTGATTTCCTCAAAATCAATCTGATCCTTGTCCTCGGCTTCCTGCTTCAGCCGGTTTTCCAAATCGATTTTACTGTTTTTTTCCATATTTGCAAGTGCGGATTTGGCAGAATCAATAACCTTTTTGGGAAGCCCCGCCAGCTTTGCCACCTCAATACCGTAGCTGTCGTCGGTTCCTCCTTCAACTATTTTATGTAAAAATTTAATGTCATCGCCCTTTTTCACCACAGAAACGCTGAAATTCCTGATTCCCTCGTTTTCTCTTTCAAGGGCAATAAGCTCATGGTAGTGAGTGGCAAAAAGAGTACGGCAGCCTATGTTTTTTCCGTTAATATATTCCGCAACGGCTTTGGCAATGCTGATTCCGTCAAAGGTTGACGTACCTCTGCCGATTTCGTCCATAATAACAAGACTTTGCCTTGTAGCTTCGTTAAGAATTTCCGCCACCTCGTTCATTTCAACCATAAACGTGGACTGACCCGCCGTTAAATCGTCGCTTGCTCCAACTCTGGTGAATATCTTGTCAACTACGCCTATTCGAGCATATCTTGCAGGCACAAAGCTTCCTATCTGCGACATAAGGGCAATAAGCGCCACCTGCCGCATAAATGTGGATTTTCCCGACATATTGGGTCCGGTTATCATAAGCAGCCTGTTTTGCTTTAAATCAAGATAAGTATCGTTGGGCGTGAAAGGAATATCGGATAAAATCTTTTCTACGACGGGATGTCTGCCACCCTTTATTTCAATAACACTTTCAAGGGTAATTTCAGGCTTGACATAGTTATTTTCAATAGCTGCTCTCGCAAGGCTTGCCAAAACATCAATATCCGCAACACTTTCAGCGCTGCTTAAAACTCCGTTCATTCTTTCGGAAATAAAATGACGAATCTCTCCGAATATTTTCGCTTCTAACTTTATTATCCTTTCTCCCGCAGTTAGCAGTTCACGCTCGATATCCCTTAATTCCTCGGTAATATAGCGTTCCCCGTTGGTTAAGGTCTGTTTTCTTATGTATCTGTCGGGAACCTGATCTGCTGCGCCCTTGGAAACCTCTATATAATAGCCGAAAACACGGTTAAAGCCAACCTTAAGGGTTTTTATGCCTGTCGCGTCCTTTTCCTTGTTCTCAATTTCCTTTAACAGCTCCGCTCCTCCGTCGGTAATGCTTCTTAAATGATCCAATTCCTTGTTGAAGCCCTCTTTAATATATCCGCCGTCACGAGTGTTTACAGGCGGCTCGTTAACAATGGCGTTTTCCACCAATACGGCAATATCCTCGTGATCTTCAATGGAAGCGTTCAATTTTTTTAAAAGCGGAGCGTTAAATGCTTCCAGAGATTTTTTCAGCCTTGGCATTTTTCCGCAGGTGCGCCCTAAAGCATATACATCACGGGGAGAAGCCACTTTGTAGACAATGCGCGACATAAGTCTTTCAAGATCCTGTATTCCCGTAAGACTGTCTCTTACCTCATCTAAAGCAGTTATATCGGAGTGCATATTTTCCACTGCATTAAGTCTGTCCATTATCTGCGTTTGCTTCATAAGAGGCTGACTTACCACCTGCTTTAGCCGACGCTTGCCCATTCCCGTTTTGGTCCTATCAAGAACCCACACCAAGGAACCTCTGTATTCCTTGTTTCTCATAGTTTCGGTAAGCTCTAAATTACGGCGGGTGGATAAGTTAAGCTCCATAAATTCGCTGCCGCCATGAACAAAGAACTTGACCACTCTGCGAGTTTCGTTTTTATAGGCAGAATTTATATAGTTGTATAAAGCATAAACCGCTTTTTTGCAGAGAACCATATCCTTTGGAATGATATTTTCCTTATCGGAAATAAACTGATCGTCTAAAGCATCGGCATTGTCGGGCGAAAAGCTTTCGTCGGAAAGCACATCTCCAACCGATCTGCTCAGCCGCTGAGTAACAAACGAGTGAACCTCTTTTAAATCAAGGAATTTATCGTTAAACAACATCTCTGTAGGCATATAATTACCCAATTCGCCTACAATGCCCTTTTCAAGCTCATTTTTATTTTTTCCGCTTTTTTCGTAAAGATGAAATTCGCCTGTTGAAATATCTGCAAAGACCATTCCGCAGCTTTTTTCTTCACACAAAAGACAAAGAATGTAGTTGTTTCTGCTTTCGTCCAACATTCCTTCCTCTATGACAGTGCCCGGAGTGATTATTCTGACCACCTGACGCTTTACAAGACCCTTGGCAAGGGCGGGATCTTCTACCTGCTCGCATATAGCAACCCTGTGTCCGGCATCGATCAGCTTTTTTATATAAGGGATACAGGCGTGATGAGGGATTCCGCACATAGGCACTCCCGCACGGGCGGTAAGCGCCAGATCTATCTCCTTGGATACCGTTTCAGCGTCCTTATCGAACATTTCATAAAAATCCCCCAATCTGAAAAACAATATATAGTTGGGGTATTCCGCCTTTATCTGCTGATATTGAGCCAGCATGGGAGTGGTTTTTTGTTTTTGTTCCTTTTCCAATTCTTAAAGCCTACCTTATCTCTTAATGACAGCCTCCGCAGGTTGAACAATCGTGAGTACAAGCGCCTGTATGATACTCACAGGTATCGGGGTCTTCACCGTCACAGCATAGTCCGATAATTCCCTGAACCTGCTGTAAAAGACTGTCAAGAGCATTTTTCTTTATTGCAAAATCCGCCATATGAGGATTGGTCATAACCCTTTCATAGGACTCCTGAAGTTCCTTGTTAAATTTTTGAATTTTTGTTTCGTCCTGCTTATCCTCGGGCTTATTTACTTCAAGCTGTAAGTTCTCCCTCTTAAGATTAAATTCACCGATAAGCTGCTGTAATGCCTCGTCGTTATCGTTTGCTTCCTTTGCGGCAGCATAGTCCTTGTAACGCTCGTCATTCTGAATAGCCCTTCCTAATTCTCTTGCTGCTTTAATTGCGTCCATAATAATCCTTTCCTTTCATAACTCATATTTTATTAAAATTTGCTTGATTACAGGCTTCATAATAATTTCTATCAAAATTATTATCAATCAATCTTTTCGCCTATCAGCGCCCAAGCCAAAGCCTTAGTGATTTTAACATTTACAAACTTTCCTATATCGCTCTCATCTCCGTTAAAATCCACAATTATATTTTGTCTTGATTTTCCGTTATAATACTCTTCAGAGGTTCTTCCCCTGCCCTCGCATAAAACATTCAAGGTTTTCCCGACATATTTTAGGTAACTTTTACTTCCGCACTCGCCCTGAACCTCCAACAGCTCTCTGAACCATTTTCCTTTTTCTTCCGCAGATACGGGATCCTCCATATCCGCCGCCTTAGTGCCTTTACGGGGACTGAATATAAAAGTAAAAGCAGAATCAAAACAAACTCTCTTCATAAGCTCCAAGGTTTGTTCAAAATCCTCTCTCAGCTCTCCCGGAAATCCCACTATAATATCGGTGGTAAGGTTTAAATCGGGAATTTTCCTTCTTGCGTAATCCACTAAGCGCAGATAATGATCAGTATCGTAATGACGGTTCATCAGCTTTAAAATTCTGTCGCTGCCGCACTGAACGGGCAAATGTATATGATGGCAAATGTGTCTGCTTTCCGCAATTACGTCAATCAGCCTTTCCGTGCAGTCCTTTGGGTGAGAGGTCATAAATTCAAGGCGGTATTCGCCCTCCAAATTATCAAGGCGTTTTAAAAGCTCGGGAAAATCCACATCAGTGCCTTTACCGTAAGAATTAACATTTTGTCCCAAAAGCAAAATATCCTTATATCCCTTGTCGATAAGGCCATTCACTTCATTTATAACCTCGTTGGGTTCTCTTGAACGCTCTCTGCCTCTTACATAAGGTACAACGCAGTAGGTACAGAAATTGTCGCAGCCGTACATAATAGGTACGCTTGCCTTAAATCCGCTTTCCCTTTTTAAAGGAAGCCCTTCCGCAATAACTCCGTCGCTGTCTGTTATATCAAAAACTCCGCCGTCTTCAAAGATACATTTGCACATAAGCTCGGGAAAGGTATGCAGTACATGGGTGCCTAAAATCATATCCACAAAGGGGAAGCTTTGTTTTAACCTTTTTGCGG
>CANEHP010000094.1 GCA_947427325.1 uncultured Clostridia bacterium
CGGCAAAATTTGCCGAAAAGATGCGTGCCAATTTCTATGAGAACAAGTTCTAAGCGTTATTTTCGGATTTCCACACATATTCGGTAAGCTGTCCCTTGTTCTGAAGCTTCGGAAATCCCCATTGTCTTAAAACCTCATACGCACCTATGGCTGCGCTGTTTGACAGATTAAGGCTTCTCATCTCGTCTATCATGGGTATTCTTACGCACAGATCCTTATTGCGGTACAGCAAATCCTCAGGCAGACCCTTATCCTCTCTGCCAAAGACTAAATAGCATTTATCGGGATATGTAACGTCGCAATATGTATTAACCGCCTTTGTGGAGTAATAAAAATACTTTCCGCAGGTTTTTTCAAAAAAGTCATCAAAACCGTCATAATAGCTTATATCCAGATAATGCCAATAATCAAGACCCGCATGCTTAAGCTTTTTATCGTCAACCGAAAACCCCATGGGCTTGATTAAATGCAGCCTTGCTCCCGTAACGGCGCAGGTGCGGGCAATGTTTCCCGTATTCTGCGGGATTTGAGGTTCGGCTAAAACTATGTTCAGTTCCATTACATATGCTCTCTTCTTCGTAAAAATCATATAAAAACTCAGGGCGGCAGTTCGGGGGTCAGCAAAGGGTGTATCCGCCGCCGGATGCAGGGATTCAATAAAGGCAATACCGCACAATTACCGGCTAACGCCTTTGCCGTACGATTGCTTGCACATTTTCCGCCACATTGCACAAATTTTCCTTGAAAGGCGACAGCCTTCCTGTGTCAAATCTATGCAATCTGACGAAAAATCTGACTGCGCACTCGAACGACAATAATTGTGCGGTGTTGCCTAAAGTCAAAGCTGATATATTTCAGGTTATATTGTACCATTTTTAACTTGGATTGTCAATTTCTGTCAGGCACTGTATAAATAAATTTGCTATGCCGTTTTACGGCAGGTTTTTGCCAATGCTTTCAATAATCACAAAAAAACCGAAAAAATTTTATGTTTTTTCGTCAGATTCTCTTTTGACAAAGAAAGGAAAAAATGATAAAATAAACAAGTCGAACAGCTAAAGCAGCGTAGAATCACGACGATTCTGCGCCGCTTTTTTGTTTGTCGCAGTTTTCAGGCAGCTTTTCTCAGATAAAGACTCCAAATTTTTTTCGGAGGACAGCTATGAATAAAAAACAAAACAATTCACAAACAAGCATTCAAGCAAAAACTCAAACAAGCACTCAAACAAATTGCGAAAAGAAACGGCAATTTTTGGGGACGGAAAAAATTACAAAGCTTATGGTTAAATTTTCTGTGCCTTACGTATTATCTCTGTTGGTAAGCGCACTTTACAACGTTGTTGACCAGATATTCGTGGGCAACAGTGAATTAAGCACATTAGGCAATGCGGCTACCGGGGTCGTGTTCCCCATATTTATTATAGCTCAAGCCTTTGCTTGGTGCTGCGGCGACGGATGCGCCGCATATCTTAACATATGCCAGGGCAAAAAGGACACACAGAACGTTCATAAGGCAATCGAAACGGGAATTGTAGTCACCCTTGCTTCCGCCCTTGTTTTAACGGCTGTTTTTATCCGCTTAAAGAGCAGATTTTGACCTTGTTCGGTGCATCCGAAAACAGCATCGGATATGCGATTGAATATTTTAACATTATTCTTGCGTTTTTCCCTTTGTTTATGCTTTCAAATATGATGAACGCCGTTATCCGTGCGGACGGAAGTCCCTCCGTATCAATGGCTTCAATGTTGGCGGGCGCAATAATAAACATTATACTCGACCCCGTATTTATATTCGGCGCAAAATGGGGAATGAGCGGTGCGGCTCTTGCAACAGTAATCGGACAGACCGCCTCGTTTATTATCTCCCTTATATATTTCTTTGGTACGAAAACCTTTAAGCTTACATTAAAAAGCTTTATACCGAATTTTAAATCCTTTTCGGCGGCATTGCAATTAGGCGCTTCTTCCTTTATCACTCAAATGACCATTGTAATTATATCCCTTATCTACAACGTTATGCTGGCGAAATACGGAGCGCTTTCTCATTACGGCGCAGATATTCCCATTGCAATTATCGGTATTGAAAGCAAGGTCTTTACCGTAGTAATCAATTTGGTTGTAGGTATAGTTTTAGGCTGTCAGCCTATTATAAGCTACAATATGGGAGCGAAAAACTACCGACGTGTAAAGCATTTGTACCGAAACATACTGTTTTGCGCCATAGCAATCGGTCTTGCCGCCACACTGATATTCGAGCTTGCACCGAGAGCGGTGGTGGGAATGTTCGGCGCTCCCGCAAATATTCCAAACCCCGAAGATTATTGGGTATTCGGAGAAAAAACCTTCCGCATTTTCTTAAGTCTCGTTACCTTTACCTGCATAATCAAAATGACATCTATTTTCTTTCAGGCGGCAGGAAAGCCCGTTCGTGCGATTATTGCCTCCATGATAAGGGATATCGTGTGCTTTATCCCGCTGATTATTATTCTTCCCGCTGTTTTCGGAGGAATTGAGGCGATTTTATACGCAGCGCCCGCCGCAGACATTATCTCCATCATTGTGGCAGTCGCCCTTACAATTACATTTATAAGAAGCCTAAAGCCTTCACGCCCCGATGAGAATGCAAAGGCAGTTCTTAAGCCGTCAAAGAAAGGCGTTATCATTACTGTTGCAAGAGAACACGGTTCTTTCGGAAAGCAAATCGGCAGAGTTGTTGCGGAAAGCTTAGGCATTCCCTTTTACTATAAGGAAATGACTGCTCTTGCCGCACAGGAAAGCGGTCTCGACAAAGAATTTATTTCCGATCTCAACGCCAATTCTCCCGCCTTGATGCACAGCCTTTATTTAAGCACCGATGTGGTTCGGCAGGCTATTATTGCACAGGATAAGGTTATACGAAAAATTGCGGATCGGGGAAGCTGTGTAATCGTGGGCAGAGCGGCGGATTATGTGCTCAGGGATTATGAAAATGTAGTGAGAGTTTTCATCTACGCTCCGGAAAAAATTCGCATACGGCGTGTAATGGAGGTTTACGGAGACGCTCCCGAGGAAGCTAAGAAAAATATTCACCGCTCCGATGAGGCAAGAGCCTCCTATTACAGGAATATTTCGGAAAGCACTTGGGGAGACAGGCATAATTATGAGCTTATATTAAACAGTGCGGCGGGGATTGAGGAAAGTGCGCAGACTATATTGAAATATATCGGAAAATAAAAAATACCGCACAGGGATCGTTTTGATCCTTGTGCGGTTTTCCGTATCCGATATGCATAAACCGAAACCTCTTGCGCTCTAATATAATACTAATTTTTAATCATCTTATAGCCAGCCTTGCAAAAATCCTTCGCTTATTGCTTCGTCAAACCGCCCTGCCATATCGCATATATCTGCGGAGGCTGTCCTCGCATAGATCGCAGCCTTTTCACAATTTTTTCTGCAATCCGACTCTGCAATCCGATTAAGAAACAGCATAAAATAATCTACACCGCCAAATAGGGCTGTAAAAACAAATAAGCAAAATACACCGCATAAACCGCAAGCATTGTCACACCGCCCGCTTTTCCGAAACTTTTGTTTCTAATGCACAAAAGCCAAAGAAGAAGAGCCGCTCCGATAGCCGCAACAGCGTCGATTATAAACGAATCCGTAAATACAATAGGCGATGGGGAAACCAGGGCGGAAATGCCCAGTACAAAAAGTATATTGAATATATTGCTGCCGATTATGTTTCCTATTGCAATATCGGCTTTCCTTTTTCTTGCCGCCTGTATGCAGGTCACAAGCTCGGGAAGAGACGTTCCGAAGGCTACTACGGTAAGTCCGATTATACGGTCGTCCAAACCTGCCGCTTCTGCGATTCTTGTTGCGCCGCTGACGGTAAAATCACTTCCCAAAACCACCATTGCAATACCGATTATTATAAAAAAAATCATCTTGGGAATGGAAGCGTTTTCGTCTATTTCGGGTACGTCGTCCGTAAGCGAAGGGTCGCCGCTTTTGGCAAGCCTGAATAAATAAATCATAAATACAACAAACAGCACCGCCAAAATAACGCCGTCTATGCGGTTAACACTGCCGCCTATATAGCCTATAAGAAGCAAAACGGCGGTTATAAAAGCCACAAAGGGAATTTCGTATATAAATGTGGTTTTCTTAACGGGAAGCCGGCATATAAGTGCGGAAATGCCCAAAATTAACAGTATATTCAAAATATTGCTGCCTAAAACATTTCCCACCGCTATTCCCGCATTGTTCTGAAAAGCGGAGGTTATGCTGATTGCCGCTTCGGGGGCGCTTGTGCCGAAAGCCACTATGGTAAGTCCGATAACGATCAGCGGTACTTTAAGCTTTGCGGCAATCTGAGATGCGCTGTCCACAAAAATATCCGAGCCTTTAATAAGCCCTGCAAAGCCTATTACAAGGAAAATAACGGATATTATTACATCTGCCTCGGTACTGTTAAACAGCCCGCTGAAAAAATTTAAAATATAATCTGACATTTTTAACCTTCTTGGTGGTAAAATTTTTAACCTTCTTGGAAGCAAAATTTTACCGCTTGTTTTTGGAATACTTTGATTTACACGCCAAAAAGCTTGCGGCGGTATGGCGGCAAGCTTTTAAAAAGAGTGCTATCAGCGTTTTTTATTATGCTGCCTGCGAATTTCCTGAGCCGCATTATGACGCTCTCTCTTGCGGTTGCGCTCCTGCTTTCTCCGTAGTCTTTCCTCATCGGTAACACGCTTTGCCTTAACCTTAACACTGCGCTTTGGTCTTGCGGGCTTGTCCGGGCCGGCAAAATCGCCGTAGCGGGCTTTATATGCTTTTTTTGCGTATCTCGGGAGCTTTTTGAACATTCTTTCGCTGTTGTACTCCTTAATTGCCGTATTATAAACCGCAAGCAGTTTTTCCGCAATGGACTTTGTGCCCGAGGAAACTATGGATTCCCGCGAAGTCAGCTTTAACCTGTCAAGCTCTTCCTCGGAAAGGGATTTAATATACATAATATGCTTATACATTTCATCGGCGTTGCGGAAGGAAAAGCCGTTTACCCCTTCCTCTATCTGATCCATATTAAGCTCGTCCCGAATGGTAAGAACAGGCATACCCGTAGCCTGTCCCTCCATCATGGAGATAGAGTGACACTCGGTCAATGAGGCGGTGATGTAGCAGTCGCAGGCGGCATAGTAAGGAGGTATGTCCTTATGCTCCACCCTGTCGGTAAATGCTACGGTATCGGTTACGCCCAGCCTTTCCGCGTCCTGCCGAAACTCTTCAAGCTGCGGACCGCCGCCCATTAACAAAAGCTTAACTCCGTCGGAGGGCTTAACATTCTTTGCCCAATATTCAAGCAAGGTGCCGATATTCTTTTCCTGTCCCATCCTTCCGCAAAAGCAGAACACAAGGTCGCTGCTGTCAAAGCCGTATCTCTTTCTGATTTCAGCCGTTTTTTCCTTAGGAACGATATAACGGTTAAACACATCGGTTTCCACCGAATTGGGAATAACCGTAACAGGCTTGTCCACACCGCAGCGGCGAAAATATTCCTCAACCTTTTTGGACGGTCCAGTTATTGCGCTGGCGGCGGTGGCAAGAATTTTTGCGTATTTATGAGTAGCAGAGGTCAAAAGCTTTTGAGTAGGTCCGCTGTTCGCTATATAGTAAACATAATCGTCATACATGGTGTGCATGGTGTAAACTAAGGGTATTTTTAAGGTTCTTGCCATAAGCACTCCCGAAATACCTATTCCAAATTCGTTATGAATATGGATAATGTCGGGATTAAAGTCCTTTATCATCTTTAATCTGTCTGCGCTTAAGGGGGAGGCGACGTCATATCCGTATATTTTTTCCAGCTTTACGGCGGGACAGTACATAATATCCTTAGAGGCCTGGGTTTTCTTTACATTGGAATCGGCGGTTACTATTATAGCCTTATGTCCCAAAAGCTCCAAGCCTTCTTTCAAGGTCTTTACATGGGTTACGACTCCGTTTACTGCGGGAAGGTAGGTTTCTGTAAACAATGCTACTCTCATACTATTATTCCTTTTATACTGACGGTTATTATATTCTCCTAATATTTTACACCATTTTCGGGTAAATATCAAGGGGAAAAACGGATTTTCACAGCAAAAAAATGCCCCCCGGCGAATAACCGTCATTATTCACCGGGGACAAAAGTCATTCTTCTTCCTGATTTATACTAATCAATATAAAATATTTATGCCGCTATGTTATTTCTTCGTAATTCCTGTAAACTTCAAATCCGAGTATTTCTACTTTGAATCCGTCCCTATATCCAATCGGAGTACCGCTTGGATGATGCCATACCGAATATAACAGTGCCTTGTATTCAATGCTGCCGCCGTCCCTTATCATATTCTTTGCAGGAAACAGCAGTATAACAGACAGAATTATAATCGAAACAATCAGCAGAATTTTACGGTGCTTTTTCATTTCTTCACCTCAATATATAGTAAAACTTTATATAGAATTATCCATATAAAGTGCTTGTATTTTGCAAAATATGCGTTTTGCTAATCTCTGTTTTTTATATTATAACACATTTTAATTAAAAAGTCAATAATTTCCTTTAAATCAACTAAATCAACGCAAATAACAGAAAGCTTACTTTGCTGCAAAATTATACGGCTCTAAAATCCCCATAACGTTTTATTTCAGACCAATTCACCGATTTCCGAATTATAATCGTCAAGCATAATCCTCAAAGCAGTAAAGGCAATAACCGAATAAAGCTCCACACCCCCCGGTATTTCCAAGGGCAGCTCCAGGGGTTGCATTTTTTTCCCCGAAAGGGCAGTTATTTCCCTGTTTAGGGATACCACTATCTTTTCGTCCGACAGGCTGGTGTAGGAGAAGCTGTCGGTTTTTACAAAGCCGCAGGTTATTGGGTGTATGGGTTGATTTTTTAAGGCTGAAAGCTGCCTTTCATTTTCCGAAAATGCAATTACGGTTGAATTATCGGGAAACCGAAAATTGGGAACACAGTCCTTTTTTAAGAGAAAAACGGGATTTTCGGCAGAAATGTGACAGTAATTGTCAAAATCCGTTGAAATAAGCTCATAGCCATTGCCCCACTGGTATACCGAATTGTCCTTTATATAGGTTATGCGGTAATTATTAGATAAGATTTCTTTAAAAAGCTTGAAAAAATCGTTATCGTTGCTTTTTCCGCAAATAAAAATAGCAGTCACAATCATAACCTCCCGATTATTGTATGTAATCAAGAACCAGCTTCTCCGCTCCCTATGCCGATCCCTTTTAAATTGGTGCTATACTGATTCCCGACTGAAAATAAACAATCTTTTCGATTATTTTAACTGTTATTACTATTTGCTTCTGTAAATAAAATATGTAATGCCGATGCCAAATCCGAGGAAAAATACAGATAAATCGGGAGGCGGAGCGTCCCTAATCCTCGTCAGCCCTCCCCCATATAAGGATATTCCCTCGAAAGTAATTTTACCGTCTGCGGGCATCGACCAAAGTCGAGCTGTTCCTCCGAAAGCCATTCGCCATTTGCTTATGGCAAATAGCGCAGACTTGGGGTTTCCGATTAAATTTTATCATATCAAATAAATATTTAAAAATCCCTATACAAAAACCAAAATATGTTATAATATAATTACAAAACACTGCATTATGTAAGACGTCCAAAAAGTTAACTGCATAGTCATAGGTACAGGGCAAGTAAATTTTACATTAAGTATGTCAGCAGGACAGACATATTTTTTGATAATATATAATAAAAACAAGAATGTCACCGACTATGTGCTTAATGTTTCTTAAGGAGGTATGAATATGAAGAAAATAATGTTAATTGTTATTTCGATATGTACAGTTATATTGATGAGTTTATTGGTTTTATCCGGTTGTGCAGCCATAGATGACGGCAAGTTGGATTCCAAGCCGGAAACAAATGTTATCGGTACTGTTAATGAACAAATTGTTACAAGTGTTGATCATAGTGAAGAGGTTATCTTAAGTGCTGATAAAAGAGAAGAGCTTGCGGAATGCTTTAAATATCTCGGCGAGGCTCTTACCGATGAGCAGCTTCTGAAGCTCGATGAACTTTACATTAGCCAAAATGTTGTTCCTGCATGGGGAAGGTTGCCTTATCAAGAGCGTATCATTATTGGAGGAATTGACCCAAATGCGCCCAAACTTGATTTGGCAACTGCAAAGGATATAATAGCAAAATGCAATGACTTTGAAGAGATATTGTCAGAATTTGACAAAGTGCAAAAATACCCTGATTTTGTCGGTGGCAGCGGTATGTCTTTGCTGGAATATCAATTAAGCGAATATGAGAAGATTTCAATTATTATTGAACAGAGAGACATAGCTTATTTAGTATATAATTCTGACGGTACTGCAAAGTCAACAGAAATTCTTTTTGAATAAGTATATAGTAGGGTAAATCAAGAACCCGCTGCCTATTAAACACCCCCTTGAGTTGGCGATTTATTTTGAATCGTCTGCCAATTAGCCGACATTCCACAAAATTTTGCGTAAAATCAAGTCCAATATGACAATAGATCGGCTTGCAAGGCAAACGGAATTTGAACTTTCTCTTAAGTGATTTTATCCGGTGAGCCGATACGGTATATGCGCCGAAGCGGTGAATGCCGTATCAGTTAGCCAAGAAATGAAACTGCAATAAAACAATATATTTAGAGCGTGTTCACATAAAGCTCAGTATACATATTTTCGTGCATAATTTTGTTGCCTGCAAGGCAAAATTTTGCAGGAATATCG
>CANEHP010000095.1 GCA_947427325.1 uncultured Clostridia bacterium
TCATCGGCAAAATTTGCCGAAAAGATGCGTGCCAATTTCTATGAGAAAAAGTTCTAAAGCTTTTCTAACTTCTTTTCACAGTTCATAACCATATTAAGCAAAACCGAAGCGCTTTTTCCGTATTCCTTTTCCAGCTCGGGACGGCTTATGGACGGCGGCCGGACAGCCGCTCCTGATAAAGCCAATTCGGCCTTGGCAATGGAAACATTCTCTGCCGCTGTGGTTAATTGGTCGGCAGTTTCCTCGGGGATCTTAAACAGGTTTTTATCGTTTGACGGATTGGTTTTATAAATAAGTCTGAAAGTACGGTATACCGCACAGGAAAAAATATCCTGAACCTTATCCATAAGCATACCGTTTTTGGTTTTGGCAAGCAGGGAGTATATAACGTCTACGCTGTTGTTTACAAGCTTTTTTGCAAAGGCGGCGGACAGCTCTTCGGGAGACAGATTCCTTGCTTTTTGAAGCTCTTCCGCATCCGATATGTTCTCATTGGAGATAACGGCGCCGTTGCTGACAGGTGATTTTCCCAAAAGATAATCGGTGGTAACATTGTAGTATTCGGCAGCTTTCAGCAGAAACTCGAGTCCGCATTCGCGCTTTCCGTTTTCATAGTGCGACAGAAGAGCCTGCTGTACTCCCAAATCCTCGGCAGCCTTCTTTTGACTTATTTTTTTCTCTTTTCTCAACAAAGTGAGTATTCTCGGAAAATCACTTAACATTCAAATATCGACCTTTTCCCTTATTTTTTGCGTATAAGCAGTGAGTATATTATAGGTGATTTATTCCTTATTGTAAATTGGCAAAAATACCAAAAAATAATTTAATCTTTGGTGAGAACTTATTTTTTATTATTGAAAATAACCCGATTTATGAATTAGTATAAACAAATTTCTGCATAAGAAAGGAAAACGAAATGCAAAACTATACGATTTTTTTAATAAGACACGGAATTACCGACGGCAATTTAGAGGGCAAATATATAGGCTTTACGGATTTGCCTTTGGCAGACGAGGGCTATGCGGCTATAAAGAGAATGGCTGACGATGAGATTTATCCCGACGTTCAAAAGGTATATTCAAGTCCCTTAAAACGATGTCTTGAAACAGCGGAAATTATATATCCCGACAGATATGTAAAAATAATAGAAAACCTTTGCGAGTGCGACTTCGGAGAGTTTGAGGGAAAGACTCCCCGGGAGCTTCAGGATCTTCCCGAATATGCGGAATGGCTTAAAGGCGGCTATGATGCGGCAGCTCCGGGGGGAGAAAGCTACGGGGATTTCGCACTGCGCTGTATAGACGGCTTGGACGAGGTTTTTCACGATATGATGAACGAGCATATTTCAAGAGCGGCGGTAATTACTCACAGCGGAGTAATTATGAACCTTTTGGCGGGCTACGGACTTCCCAAGGGAAAGCCTGCGGATTTTGCGCTGAAACAAGGGGAGGGCTTTGCCGTCAATCTTTCCACATTCTTATGGCAGAAAGGTCCTGCGTTTGAAATAATAGGAAAAATATTCTGATACTAATTCTCGACTAAAAATAAACGATCTTTGCGGTCTGATTTTCGCAAGTCTTTGTCTGTTTTTAGACGAGAATTAGTATGAAAACAACTCCGAATACAAAAGAAAGGAATAAAAAATGGATATCAACGAACAGCTTGCAGATGAATTTAAAATAAGGAGGGAGCAGGTAGACAACACCGTTAAGCTTATTGACGACGGAAACACCATTCCCTTTATTGCAAGATACAGAAAGGAAGCCACAGGCGCACTTGACGATCAGCTTTTAAGGGAGCTTGACGAAAGGCTTGCCTATCTGCGCAATTTGGAACAAAGGAAAAAAGAGGTTTCCGACAGCATAGAAGCAACGGGAAATATGACCGAGGAAATCTCACAGTCCTTGCAAAAGGCTGTAACCCTTGCGGAAATAGAGGATATCTACCGTCCCTTTAAGCCCAAAAGAAAAACAAGAGCCTCCGCTGCAAAGGAAAAGGGCTTACAGCCTCTTGCGGATTTTATTATGGAACAGACCTTGGCTAATCCTTTAAAGGAAGCCGAAAAGTACATAGATGAGGAAAAGGGCGTCGCTTCTGCGGAGGAAGCAATACAGGGCGCATCCGATATTATTGCGGAAACGATTTCCGACGATCCCGATATAAGAAAACTTTTGGCACAGCTTTATACGGAAAGGGGAGCAGTGGTTTCAAAGGCGGCGGACGCCGAAAAGGATTCCGTTTATTCCAACTATTACGATTATACCGAAGCGGTGTCAAAAATCCCTTCACATCGTGTTTTGGCAATGGACAGGGGAGAGAGGGAAGAAATTTTAAAAATTTCCGTCGAAGTGTCCGAAGATGAAGCCCTACGCTTTATTAACGGAAAATATGTCAGGGCGAAAAACGACTGCGGAAATATTGTTAAGGCAGCGGCAGAGGACGCATACGGCAGACTTATTCACCCCTCCCTTGAAAGAAGAATAAGAGGCGATTTAACGGAAAAAAGCTGCAATTCCGCCATTAAGGTATTTCAGGACAACCTTTATCAGCTTTTAATGCAGCCTCCCGTTAAAAATGCGGTTACCATAGGCTTTGATCCCGCATACCGCACAGGCTGTAAAACCGCAGTGGTAGACGGTACGGGAAAGGTGCTTGACACCACCGTGGTTTATCCCACACCGCCGCAGAATAAGGCGGCGGAAGCAAAGGCGGTGCTGAAAAAGCTTATAAAGAAGTACAATGTTACGGTTATAGCAATAGGAAACGGCACTGCAAGCCACGAAAGCGAATGCTTTATCGCCGATTTGATTAAGGAAATAAGGGACGAGGTTGATCACCCTGTAAGCTATATGGTGGTTTCCGAGGCGGGAGCAAGCGTTTATTCCGCCAGCAAGCTTGCCGCAGAGGAATTTCCGCAGTATGATGTATCGCTGAGGAGCGCAGTTTCCATTGCAAGAAGATTGCAGGATCCTTTGGCGGAGCTGGTAAAGATAGACCCGAAGGCGATAGGCGTAGGACAGTATCAGCACGATATGCCCAAAAATCAGCTTTCGGAAGCCTTGGGCGGCGTTCTTGAAAACTGCGTAAACAGCGTGGGCGTTGACGTAAACACAGCCTCGTGCTCTCTTTTGGGCTATGTGGCGGGCATTAACGGCACCGTTGCGAAAAACATTGTTGCCTACCGTGAGGAAAACGGCGCATTTAAGGAGCGCAAGGAGCTTTTAAAGGTGGCCAAGTTAGGCAAAAAGGCATTTGAGCAGTGCGCAGGCTTTTTAAGAGTGCATGACGGAAAAAATCCCTTAGACAATACGGCGGTTCACCCCGAAAGCTATTGCTACGTGGAAAAGATGATAGAGCTTTTTGATTTGAATCTGAAGGATTTAAAGAAAAACGGCTTCGGAGGCATGGGAGAAGCTGCCAAGGCAAGAGGGATAAAAGCGCTTGCCGAAGAGCTTGGTGTAGGCGAAATGACTCTTGCGGATATTGTGGAGGAATTGGAAAGGCCCGGAAGAGATCCTCGGGACGAGCTTCCCCCGCCCCTGCTCAGAACAGATGTAATGGATATCAACAGTCTGAAGCCCGGAATGGAGCTTAAGGGTACGGTAAGAAATGTAATAGATTTCGGTGCATTTGTGGATATTGGCGTACACCAGGACGGACTCGTTCATATTTCCCAGATTGCCGACCGTTACATTAAGCACCCTCTCGACGCTGTAAAGGTGGGGGATATCGTTAATGTTAAGGTAATCGATGTAGACCCTGTCAAAAAGCGTATTTCTCTTACTATGAAAGGATTAAACTGATATGGTTGAAATAAAGACGCAGTGGACAGAGGAAAACCTTAAGGAATATACAAAATACACTGCCTTTGTTAAAGGCAGACTGAGTAGGGTTATGCTTATCGCCCTGCTTGTACTCTATGTTATAGTCGTTTCAGGCTGTATCGCTCTTTACTGTATGTTTAAGTACACCTTTGCCATTGTAATGGCTGTAGCTTTTACCGTTTTTTTGGCGGTTTGCCTGCTGTTTTTTGTGCTGACTGTAAGGGATTTTGTAAAAACCAATCTTAAATCGGGCGAAAACGAAGAATTTGACAGTGTGCTGATAAATGAGGATAATATTTTTATTTGCAAGGACGGACAGCCTATAGGCGAGCTTGAATGGGATAAGATAGCAAAGATTTATACCAACGAAAAAGCAGGAGCGGTTTATTTATGTACAGCGGAAAATGCCGTTTTGATATTGGAGTATAAAAATATAGTCGGCGGCACCGAAAAAGAGCTTAAAGAAACGGTAGAAAAAAGATATGATAAATTATCAAAAAAAGCTTGACGAGATAATAGGCGGCATGGAGGGGAGAAAAACTCTTTTGCTTCACGCCTGCTGCGCTCCGTGCAGCAGCTATGTATTGGAATATTTAAGCGGCTGTTTTGATATATCGCTTTTGTTCTACAATCCCAATATATATCCCATGGAAGAGTATCGGAAAAGGCTTAACGAAGTAAAACGGCTGATCGGGGAAATGCCGTTGAAGTCAGAAGTAAGGATTATCGAAGGACGATATGAGCCAAAGGAATTTTTTGATATCGCCAAGGGGCTGGAGCAGGCGCAGGAGGGGGGAGAACGGTGCTTTAAGTGCTACCGTCTGCGTTTGGAGGAAGCGGCAAGGGCGGCTGAAAAAGGCGGCTTTGACTTTTTTACCACGACCCTTTCCATCAGTCCCCACAAAAATGCGCAAAAACTCAATGAAATAGGGGAAGAGCTGGAAAAGGAGTACGGAGTAAGGTATCTTTATGCCGATTTTAAGAAAAAAGAAGGGTATAAAAGGTCTATTGAGCTTTCACGTATTTACGGCTTATACAGGCAGAATTACTGTGGATGCGGTTTCAGCAGGGCGGCTGTTCGGAAAGACAGCTGAAAATTTAAATATATACAAGCAACAAGTATATTTGTAATTTTTTATCAAAAATTATTCTGTTTTCATTGAATTGCTTGTCAAAACGTGATAAAATAAAATACGGCAAAAAGCCGTCATTAACTTTATTTTGAAAGGAATGATAAAGCTATGAATGCAGACCCTTGCGGGCAAAGCAGAAACTTAACCGAAATAAATTCTTACAGCGCAGGGGAATGCTTTATCGGCGTCTGACCCTGTGCGGAAGGGAGCTTAGATGCTGAATTTTTACAAAACAGAGGGAAATGTTATAAAGGAAGTTGACGGCATAATGCCCGGCTGCTGGGTATCGGCTATTGCGCCAACCGAATCGGAAATATCAAAGCTTGAAACAGAGCTTGGTATAGACCGTGATTTTATCCGCTCCGCATTGGACGAGGAGGAAAGCTCCCGTATCGAAAACGAGGACAAGCAGACTCTTATAGTTATCGACTATCCTGTGGCGGAAAAGCCCGAGCAGAAGCTGGCGGAAAACAAAAATAAAAAGCAGCACAATTTTGACGATGATACCATTTCATACTACACAATGCCTATGAGTATCATTTTAACCGAAAACAACGTTGTAACGGTAAGTCTGAAGCAGAATATTATTGCGGAGGACTTTGCCGACAATGTGGTAAAAAATATTCAGACGCAGTACAAGACACGTTTTATCTTTGCTATTTTACTGAGAATTGCGGGCAGATATCTGCAATATCTTAAGCAAATAGATAAAATCAGCAATTATGTGGAAAATCAACTTCACAAATCCATGAAAAACAAGGAGCTTATTCAGCTTTTGGGTCTTGAGAAATCCTTGGTTTATTTTTCGACTTCCCTTAAATCCACCGAAACGGTTCTTGAAAAAATACTCAGAGGAAGAGTAATAAAGCTTTACGACGAGGATCAGGATCTGCTTGAGGACGTACTGATCGAGGTAAAGCAGGCTATTGAGATGACGGGGATTTATTCCAATATTTTATCGGGTACAATGGATACCTTTGCCAGCGTTATTTCAAATAACCTTAACATAGTTATGAAGGTGCTCACCATTATCACCATTGTGCTGTCCGTTCCCACCATGGTATTCAGCTTTTACGGAATGAATGTGGGGGGACTTCCCTTTGCGGATAACGTGTATATACCTACGGCAATATCGGCGGTTCTGGCGCTGATTGCGGGAATCGTTCTTTCAAAAAGCAAGTTTTACAGATAATGCGTATACAAGCTTTTTCACGACTTTTTTATGAATTATTTTACAAAAAATTCATTTTCGGTATTGACAATCTTTTTATATTGTGATATAATTATTAAGTCGTGAAGCTGATATAGCTCAGTTGGTAGAGCGCATCCTTGGTAAGGATGAGGTCATCGGTTCAAATCCGATTATCAGCTCCAAAAAAATATACTTTTCTAAGCTTATTCAAACTCACAAAAGTATATTTTTATAATTAAAGCAAAGGGCGAACTGTTAGAGCAATCCGCCCCAAGCTAAAAATCAAATGAATCCAAACTCCTGTTACCTTTTCTTTTGACGTGGTGACCCAGCAACGCACAATGGCTCACGCCCCTGTACTTGCTTCCGAGGTAGCTCAACCGAAAAGGTGTATATACTCGCTATGAAAGATGTTCAATCGGTCACGGCGCAGTTATTACGGAAACAGAGGAACTTGTTTCTTGCAGGAGGGGTTATTCAATTTGTACGGCAAAAGCGAATGGGGCCTTGTCGGAGTTTACTGTCATAAGACAGCTATATATCAAATCCACTGGGGATTTAATATTAAGAAAGAGCCTTCAGAGAAATTCTCCGAAAACTCTTGAAATCTATTTGAAATTATGCTAAAATGTAAGCATAATAACAGACACTTTCACTAAGTCTTTCAGAGAACCGCAATTCTCTGTTAGGTTATGAGTATGTAAGATTGGGGAATCTTACATCACCTGTGAGGTGTTTTTTATTTTTGCCTCAGCTTTGATTATACACCTACTATTCACTTTTGTCAATCCGTTTTTTACATTTTTGAAAGAAAAGTGGATATATGTGTCACAAAAAGGACAGTGAGAGGGAATTATGGACATTTTCAATCGGAAGAAGCTTGCTGAGGCTGAGGAAAAATATACGGAAGCAGAAAAGAAAATTTTATCGGCTGAGCTTAGGATTAATCAGCTTAACGAAAAACTTTATGAAACCGAAAGAACCTATAAGCAGAAGCTAAACGACGCTCATGATAGAATTGAAGAGTTGGAATCAAAAACTGATGAAAATAACAAAAGTAAAAACTACATATATTACATTAGAAATACAGTAATTAAAAACCGAGAATATATTTCTGCTGTTTATTGTAGTAAGCTGTCTTTTTTTACTCCTAATGAGTATAAATTGTACATATTATTACGCTCAATTATTCAAACTATACAAAAAGAAAAATTTATTGAGTTGTCCCTTTTTTCGCACGTTCGTTTAGCTGATATCGTTAGAATGTGGGAAGAATATTATTACAACCAAAATAAAAGCGATAAAAGCTTTTTTCATTGTAAAGAAAAAAATAGGAATAAGACGGAAATTGTTAAAATAATTCAAGAGTGCGCTCCTGATTTTAATGAGGATGATTATAAAGAAACCTTTTTGTATCCTTTGTTGTCATATCATATTGACTTCCTTATATGTTTAGATAAAAATGATGAGTTCAAATCAATTCCCATTTGTGCTATTGAACTTAATGGATCTGAACATTATAAAAATTTTAGGCGTCAGAAAAGCGATAAATTAAAAGAATCTTTATTCGAAGGCTCAAAAATCAGCTTGTTATCTTTGGATAATGATGATTTGAAAGACAACAAATCCGCTGAAGCTATAATCATTGGGAAAATATATGAAGCTTTGCAAAAGTGTAATAAATGAAGTGTGCTACATATATCCACTTTTCTTTTCGGCAAGGTAGTGCGATATACGTAGCACATTTTTGTATACTATCGTTTATCAGTCTTATTATTTGTTTTTTTCTTACTTTCAGTTTGTTGCTTTTGCTCTTTGCCTAAATTATGATATTCACAGAATTTTTGGCACGCTTTTTCGAGTGTTTTAAAGTCGCAGCTATTTTTTACAAGCATTTCATCAACTTTGTTTATTACTCTATTATATGTCTTTTCTGCTTGCTTGAATATTTTATCCCTGTTTCTTCGGCAAAAAGCAAGCTCCTTACTAATATGTACGATTGCCTTACTGTCAAAAGTGTTAATATCCACTTTTTTACAGCATTCTGCAGGAATAGGCAGCATATATGCAAATCTAAGAGAACCCAATATCTGAGATGTTTTTTTGTCTTTAATTAATATTACATCTTGTTGGTTTTTAGAATATGATGACACAGGAACATAGTAATTATGTCCATTAACATTCATTACTGCACCTAAAAGAAATTTCTTTGTATTGTTGTAATTTGTATTTGGAACACAGGTAAAACCTCTTGTAGATTTCTCCACCTATTTCAAATAGTCAATATATTTTTCATAAGCATAATAGAAATATATATCCATCATAAACCTCACTAAATACACAAAAAGGAAGGCACAACACAAAAAGGAAGGCACAGCCCTCCTTTTGTATTTGCTTTTAAGTCTGCCCTTACAGTGGTGAGCACTGATAGATAAAACCTACCCTCGCAGTGGTGAGCACTGATAGTTAAAATCTGCCCTTACAGTGGTGAGCACTGATAAGATGAGCAATAACATCTGTCAATATTATTATACTCAAGCATTGCTGTTATGTCAAGTCATTGGCTGTAAATTTTTAATATCTAATGTGTT
>CANEHP010000096.1 GCA_947427325.1 uncultured Clostridia bacterium
CCGAAAACAACTCCTGCAAGAATTTTTTTGAACATCTTCATAATAAGAGCCTTGCTGAATAAAATTTATTTGCGCAGATATATATTATCCTTGCTAATTAATATAATAACACAAATTCCATAATCTGTCAATAGCAAATTACATAATCAATAAAAATCACTCTATATTTTATTATGAAGGCTCAAATTATTCTTGTAAATATACAAAGTTATGGTGACTTACGAAGACAGTCACCATAACAATGTATTTATTAAATTTTATTCGTATTGACAAACGCTTGCCCAGCGTGTAAGAAATTCTCTTTCCTCGGGCTTGTTCTTAGCCATCTGAGAAGCCGCAACAATAGGCATCCACTGCTGTACATACTGCTTGGGGGTATCGCTCATATCGCAGAAGATATTGAGATAATTCTCAGCAAGATCCTCTCTGCCTTTTAAGTTGAACTGCAAGTAGGTTCTTGCAACATCGGCACTGGCATTGCCCTGTGTAGCGTGCGCCCAGTCCAATATATAGGGAACACCCTCCTTGTTCAGTATAACATTGGTGGGGATATAGTCGCCGTGGCAAAGCTTAATGTGCTTGGGCATACCGTTAAGTCTTTCGGAAAGCTCGTATCTTGTGGTAGCGTCAAGTCCGCTGAGAGATATCTTTCTGGTCATTTTGTCTTTCAGCTTGGTGAGCAGAGCGCATCTCTGATTGTGGATTTTCAGCTGAACCTCTACGAAAAGCTTCATATATTCGTTTTCCATATCGGGATTGTCAATGGAAGCCTGCGCAAGTGTTTTGCCCTCGATAAAATCGGTAACAATGCACCACTTGCCTTCAACCATGCCAACCTCTTCGATTTTGGGAACATTAAGACCTGTTTCCTCAACTCTTGCAAGGTTAAGCGCCTCGTTAAGAATATCAGCCTTGGAGTAGTTTTCGTTAAATACCTTGATAGTCTTGTCGCCGTCACGGTAAATCGTCTTGTCTTTTCTTACTGCAATTACATTATCTAATTTCATATCAGCTTTCCTCCATTACTTTCCGTAGTATGCTTTAAGATACATTTCCTTGATTTCCGACATAAGGGGATAACGAGGGTTAGCTCCCGTGCACTGATCGTCAAATGCCTGCTCGGTCATGGCGTCAAGATTATCGAGGAATACCTTTTCGTCTATGCCGTATTCCGCAATAGTTCTCTTAATGCCGATTTTTTCCTTAAGCTTTGCGATTTCCTTAATGAGGTTTTCAACCTTTTCGTCCTCATTTTTTCCGCCGAATCCCATAGCGTCGGCATAAGCGGCATACTTAGCCTTGGTATTGGGGTAAGCATACTGTGAGAATGTTCCCATCTTAGCGGGAACTTCTGCACTGTTGTAGCGGATAACCTCTTCGATCAGAAGGGCGTTGGCAATACCGTGAGGAATGTGGTGGAATGCGCCTAACTTATGAGCCATGGAGTGGCATACGCCGAGGAATGCGTTGGCGAAAGCCATACCTGCAAGTGTGGAAGCGTGAGCCTGCTCCTCTCTTGCCTTAGGATCTTTTGCGCCGTTTTCGTAGCAGGAGGGCAGATACTTGAATATCAGCTTGCCTGCTTCAACGGCAAGACCGTCGGTAAAGGGAGTTGCCAGCATTGCAACATATGCTTCGAGAGCGTGAGTCAATGAGTCGATACCCGAAGCGGAGGTAAGTCCCTTAGGTGCGTTCATCATCATATCGGCGTCTATAATCGCCATATTGGGGAGCAGCTCATAGTCGGCAAGAGGATACTTGATACCTGTCTTTTCGTCGGTAATAACCGCAAAGGGAGTGACCTCCGAGCCTGTGCCGGCAGAGGTGGGAACTGCTACAAAGTAAGCCTTTTCGCCCATTTTGGGGAATGTGTAAATACGCTTTCTGATATCTACAAAGCGCATCGCCATATCCATAAAGTCAGCCTCGGGGTGCTCGTACATTACCCACATGATCTTTGCTGCGTCCATTGCAGAGCCGCCGCCTACCGCAATAATTACGTCGGGCTGGAAGGAGTTGGCAACCTTTGTGCCTGCAACGGCACATTCAAGGGTAGGATCGGGAGCAACGTCGGAGAATGTGGCATATGCTATTCCCATCTCGTCCAATTTATCCGTAATGGGCTTGGTGTAGCCGTTGTTGAACAGGAAGGAGTCGGTAACCACAAAGGCCTTCTTTTTGCCCATAACACTTCCCAATTCGTCAAGGGCAACAGGCAGACAGCCCTTCTTAAAGTATACCTTTTCAGGCGCTCTGAACCAAAGCATATTTTCTCTCCTCTCAGCTACTGTTTTAATATTAAGCAGGTGCTTAACCCCTACGTTTTCGGATACCGAGTTGCCGCCCCAAGAGCCGCAGCCCAATGTAAGGGAGGGAGCAAGCTTAAAGTTGTACAAATCGCCGATACCGCCCTGTGAGGAGGGAGTGTTGACAAGAATACGGCAGGTTTTCATTCTCTCAAAGTAATCCGCCATTTTCTCGGTTTCGGTTACCTGGTTGATATAAAGGGAAGCGGTGTGACCGTAGCCGCCGTCCGCAATAAGGTGCTCGGCCTTTTGAACGGCGTCCTCAAAGCTCTTTGACTTGTACATAGCGAGAACGGGTGAGAGCTTTTCATGAGCAAAAGGCTCGGACAGCTCAACGCTGTCAACCTCGCCGATAAGGATCTTTGTGTCGGCGGGAACGTCAAAGCCGCAAAGCTCTGCGATCTTGGCAGCTTTTTGACCTACTATCTTTGCATTTAAAGCGCCGTTGATAATAATGGTCTTGCGAACCATATCAAGCTCTTTTTTAGTAAGCAGGTGGCAGCCTCTGTACTTAAACTCAGCCTTAACCTTGTCATAAATTTTGCTGTCGACGATAACCGACTGTTCGGAAGCGCAAATCATACCGTTATCAAAGGTTTTGGAGTGGATAATGGAGTTTACAGCAACTAAAATATCGGCAGTTTCGTCAATAATGGCGGGAGTGTTTCCTGCGCCGACGCCCAAAGCTGGTTTTCCCGAGGAGTAAGCGGATTTTACCATTCCTGGACCGCCTGTAGCAAGGATAATGTCCGCCTCCTTCATAATAGTGTTGGTAAGCTCAAGGGAGGGAACATCAATCCAGCCGATAATTCCTTCGGGAGCGCCTGCCTTAACGGCGGCATCCAAAACTACCTTGGCGGCGGCGATAGTGCAGCCCTTTGCGCGGGGGTGAGGGCTGATGATAATGCCGTTGCGGGTTTTAAGAGAAATAAGAGTCTTAAAAATTGCGGTAGAGGTAGGGTTGGTTGTGGGAATAACCGCAGCAACAAGACCGATAGGCTCTGCCACCTTTTTGATGCCATGGCTGTCGTCTCTTTCCACAACGCCCACTGTCCTGGTGTTTTTGTAAGCGTTATAAATGTACTCTGCTGCGTAGTGGTTTTTGATAACCTTGTCCTCTACAATGCCCATACCTGTCTCTTCAACAGCCATTTTAGCAAGAGGGATTCTTTGTGTGTTTGCTGCCGTTGCGGCTGCCTTGAAAATTGCGTCTACCTGCTCCTGTGTGTAGGTGGCAAATTTTTCCTGTGCGGCTCTTACCTGGGCAATTCTTGCCTCAAGGGCTTCAACACTGTCAACAATAGCCGGTACTGCGGTTTGTTTTCTCATTGTGTTACTCTCCGTTCCTTCTTAGTTTAACATAGTTTTGTTTTTTGCCTTTATCCATTCAGTCAAAATAAAGCTTATATAAAATCGGTTACAGCTTATGAAAATATGATGCGAAATTACATAAAATCCAATATTTCGACTGTCTGTTAACTTGGTTGTTAAAATTTTAACACATTTTTTTGTTCTTGTAAAATATATAATTCGTATATAGCTATGTAAAAAAACACATAGTAATATATTAAAAAAATATTGCTCGAAGGAATTTTTTTTGTGCATAACATATATAGAAATGAAGGGAAAGCAGCAATTCATAAAGTGAACGATGTTCAATAATAAAACAATGCACTTTTTCGCATAGGCGATAAGAACGATTAACGATATTTTAAATCGGCGAAGCCGTTCCTCAACCATCAACTGTCAAATTTCTACAGCCCCTTAGAAATAGTATTATATATTTGCTGACAGCTTCCTATATGCTCCGCTTTTCAGCGCCTTATCAGTGTTGTTGATTTTCCCGGAAAGAATAAAGTGTTTAATTTTAAAGTTATTATAATTATAGCAAATCAATAAAGACTTTTCAACAAAAAAATAATTTTTTGCTATTTTGCACAAAGATATATAAGCGATATTATAAAATCATTATAAAAGCCTTGAAAACAATACAGTCTGTCGAAAAAGTCAAAACCTTTATTTTTAGTCGAGAATTAGGGTGTATCTGAAAACTAAGCAATTTTGTGCAATTTCGCTAAGTGCGTGGCGATTTCAAGGAAAAAAGCACAGGAATACTAAAGTATTCCGTAGTAATCCCCCTTAGGGGATTACTACCTGCATTCTTTGACGCAGAAAGCGTCCGCAGTTAGTAGAAATTGTGCAAATTGCGACTTTTCAGATAGCCCCCGGTATAAGGCGAGAATGCCGTAAAGCGACTGCCCTCAGCTTCGCATACTTGCAGAGCCGAGAGCAGTCGCTTTTCTCATTCTAAAACTCTTTTCATTTCAAAGGAAAAAGTTTGGAGCTTGTCGAAAGCCCGTTACTTGCCGTTATTCAGTTTAGGCGTACTGTATTTTTGACGCCACACTCTTATTAAGTAGAACGACATAGCCACCAAAAACACAATTCCCACCCAAATCCACCGAGTATACGGGGTAAGACCTATTTCGACTTTTGAAAGGGAAGTGCTGCTGTTCATAAGGACTTCATCATCTGTGGGATCAGACAGCGGAATATTATCCGAAAAAAACAAGCTGAAATTTCTGTAATAAACATTAACATTGTCACCGCTGCCCTCTCCCCAAGCGCTTAACTTAACGGTAACGGTTTTTGCACCGCTTGGTATCGGATAAAACTTTTCGTCCTCTCCCACAGAATATCTGACATAATTTTGAAGATTTTCTGCCGCTCCTGTAGATCGCCCCAAAAGCTCCTTGTTGTTTTCATCGAAAAACTGTATGCTGCAATATCCCTTATCACCTTTTTTCTTACCGTTACCTATATCAATATAAAATAAAAATCCTGTTGAACCTTGTTCAATGCCAATGGATAAAGTTGCTTCCTGTACCGTTTTATCGCTGTTCCTTTTAAAATACATCGATCCGCTGCCTTTATCAAGATAAAGCTTATCTCCCTGCCAATTAAGGCTTGCGTAATCGGAAAGAAGATTTGATGCGTCAGCAGAAACGGAAATGCACAGAAGAAAAATAAGGGATAGGGAGAGCAGGGCGGAGATTGTTTTTTTCCACATCAGCTGTTTCTCTCCTTGATGGTTCTTTGTATAAGCCTTTTGGCGTCACGGCTGGCGGCATCCTCTCTTTTATCGTACAGCTTTTTTCCCTTGCAAAGTCCCACTTGAATTTTAACATTGCTGCCCTTAAAGTACATGGAAATGGGAATAAGCGTAAGTCCTCCCTGCTTCACCTGTCCGTAAAGGCGAACGATCTCCCGTTTGTGCATAAGCAGCTTTCTTTCCCTTAAAGGGTCTCTGTTAAAAATGTTGCCCTTTTCATAGGGGGCAATATGCATTTGCTTTACCCATGCTTCGCCGTTTTCTATGGAGATC
This sequence comes from uncultured Clostridia bacterium, assembly GCA_947427325.1. GTDB lineage: Bacteria > Bacillota > Clostridia > Oscillospirales > Ruminococcaceae > Ruminiclostridium_E. Next base: position 5,692 of record CANEHP010000096.1, read on the forward strand.
CAAGCTTCCTTAAGGCTTACTCCGCCTTGTCTTATGGATTTTACTTCTGTGCCTGTAAGCGCAATTCCGGCTTCCAGGCTTTCAAGAATAAAATATTCGTGGCGTGCCTGTCGGTTTTCCGCTATGGTTTTTATATTTTCAGCCATAAATGCTCCTTTTGTTTAGAACATATTCTTATTTTAAATTACTTACTATTATACTATATTTGTATCTTTCTATCAAGGGGAAATTTGCAGTTTTTAGGAAAAAAAACGACAGCTGTAAGCTTCGCCTTAGCTTGCCGAAAATATGATTCCAAAGCCGCCGGCTTCTTATACTAATTCTTGATTGAAAGTAGACAAAAGATTTGCGAGGATGATTTTTGCAAGACAAGGCGGAGGACGCCGCAAGGCTGACGCCTTGCAAGGACGACAACGCAGTATTGCGAAAATCAGACCGCAAAGATTGTCTACTTTCAGTCAAGAATTAGTATTAGAACGGGAAGAAGCGCTTGCCCCCATACATATTAAAATAGTATCAGTATCAATATCGGTTTCTTGTATGCCGAAGGGTAGATTTCCGATGTTCATGCGGACAAGCCTACTCAAGCAAGTTAAATCCCAATCTGAAATTTCGTAAGTAATATTTTATTCCAAAATATTTAAAAACCTATTGACAAAACTGATATAACTGTATATAATAAATATACACAGATTAGGAGGTGATGCTTTGAATGTTCTTATAGATAACCTCAGCGGCACTCCGATTTACGACCAGATATACACTCAGATAAAATCCCAAATAATCAGCGGCGAGCTTAAGGAAAACGAAATGCTTCCTTCAATAAGAGGCTTGGCAAAGGATTTGAAAATAAGCTTTATAACCACAAAAAGAGCCTATGAGGAGCTAGAAAAGGAAGGCTTCATTTATACCGTTCAAGCCAAGGGCTGTTATGTAGCGCCTAAGAATGTGGAACTGCTGCGTGAGGAAAATCTGAAAAAGATCGAAACCAAAATAGAGGAAATTTTGCAGCTTGCCGCTACCTGCAATCTAAGCGGCGAGGAAATCATTGAAATGGTAAAATTCGCCATTGAAGAAAAACTATAGATTTTATGAAAGGTGTAGAAGATGAACGCTCTTGAAATTCAAAATCTTACTAAAAGCTACAAGGACTTTAAGCTTGACAGTTTGAGTATAACTCTCCCCGAGGGCTGTATTTTAGGTCTTATCGGCGAAAACGGAGCCGGAAAAAGTACAACTGTAAAGCTTATCCTAAATATGATAAAAAAGGACGGCGGAAACATCAGAATACTGGGCAGAAGCAGCACCGAAAATATTTCCGATGTAAAGGAGGATATAGGCGTTGTATTGGACGAAGCGGGAATACCCGACTGCCTTAACTCAAAAGAGGTGGGCAAAATTATGAAGAACACCTTTAAAAATTGGGACGACGCTTATTATAATCAGCTTTTGCGCAAATTCGACCTGCCCGCCGGCAAGAAATTCAAGGAATTTTCCCGAGGTATGAAAATGAAGCTTGCCATTGCTGCCGCAATGTCTCACAATCCCAAGCTGCTTATTCTTGACGAAGCTACAAGCGGACTTGACCCTGTGGTAAGGGATCAGGTGGTGGAAATGCTGTATGATTTTACCCGAGAGGAAAATCACTCTATACTTATTTCCTCCCATATAGTGAGCGATTTGGAAAAGCTCTGCGACTATATAGCCTTTCTTCATAAGGGAAAGCTTCTGCTTTTCGAGGAAAAGGACCGTTTGCTGGAGGAATACGGCATCGTACACTGTACCGAGGCGCAGCTTTCAAAGCTTAATTCCGATACGGTTGTTCACAAAAAGGTAACGCCCTACGGCGCAGAAGCCTTAGTTAAGCGAAATGGCGTTAGGGATTTGCAGATAAGTCCCGTTACGGTTGAAGAGTTGTTTATTCAGATGTCTAAGGAGGCGGTATAATGAAAGGCTTGCTGTTAAAGGATTTTTATGTTGCTGCAAAAAATCTCAAAATTTATTTTTTGATCGCCGTAGTATTTATAGGAGCGGTAATCTTTGACAAAAATAACGTTTATTTTTTATATTTACTGTCAATATTGGGCGGAATAATTCCCATGACCCTGTTGTCCTTCGATGAAAGAAGCGGGTGGACAAAATACAGCCTTGCGCTTCCTTACACACCAAGTCGGATAGTGTCGGGCAAGTATGTGATCGGATTAATACTTCCCTTTGCCGTATCGGTTTTTTCTGCCGCTCTTATGTGGTTTATAAAATATTCATCCGAAGAAATTATTCTGTTTTTCATAACCTCGTTTTCACTGTCCCTTGCCGTTCCCGCCATATGCTTGCCGTTTTCCTTTAAATTAGGAGTGGAAAAAGGGCGTATAGCATATTATGCCGCCTTGGCTTTGATTATAGTTCCAATGGCCTTTTTGGGAGGAAACGCCGCTGAAAACGCCGAACCTGTTTTGATTCCGGTCTCTTTGGATATTATAGCAATGATTTCGGGAATCGCAGTACTGCTTTATATCATTTCATGGCTTCTGTCAATAAGGATTATGAAAACAAAGGAGATTTCGTAATGAAAAACGGAAATTGCTGTCCCAAGTGCGGTTCTTATAACACAGTAAGAGTGTCGGACAATCCGAGCCGCCATGCCAGCGGAAATAACATTTACACATCAACATTTACCTTGATGAAAAAAATTCCCGTTATACGCTATGTATGCGTTAATTGCGGGTATACTGAAAATTGGGTGGAGAACAGACAGGAACGGGACGAGATAAAACGGACTTTCGGGTAAATGCGGGTCAACCGGAGCGTGTTCACATAAAATCAGTATGTGGATTTTCGTGCATAATTTTGTTGCCTGCAAGGCAAAATTTTGCAGGAATATCGTC
>CANEHP010000097.1 GCA_947427325.1 uncultured Clostridia bacterium
GTCAGGAGGCAATGGTTGTTGAAGCAATTAAGCTGGGCGCTCTTGACTTTATTGTAAAGCCCTTTAAGGCAGAGCGTATTATTCAGACCGTGCAAAAGGTTTTAGGCTAATTAAAATATTTCCCGACCGCCGTTTCCTTCGGGCAGGGCGTCGGGAATTTTCCGTTTGACCGCAAAGGAAAAAATTTCCATTCATACCGATTATTAATCAGTCCGATCAGGGATCGGTATGAATGAAGGGAAACGCCCCGGGCTTGTGAAAAAATCAGGGGCGCAGTCCGTTCGGTCCTTCAGCGGAGAGCTTGGTGTTTTGACTGAAGCTTTGCTTTTAACAGGCAGGGCGCTTGTTTTGCAGGCTGTAACAACGGGGCGTTTTCTTCACTGATATAAAGATGCTTCCATTAGCTTATGGAGTCTGCCTTTTTTGGGGCAACAGGCAGGGGGATCGTCTTTCTGCGGTTATAAACTTTGATAGTGAAGGAGAAAAAAGATTGGACTGGTTACAATGGCTGTTGTCCTTCATAGGAGTATTGGGGCTGATCTTTTTTTTGTTTTACGCATTAAAAAAGCTGAACAAAGGAATCAGCGTTAAATCGGGCAGCAGATTAAGGGTTTTGGACAGAGTTAATATCGGAAGAGAGGGAATGCTGCTTATTGTCAGCGTTTGCGGCAGGGTTATGCTTTTGGGAGTTACGGCTCAGAAGGTTGACAAGCTTTGCGACTTGGATATTTCCGAAGATGAATATTTGAGTATGGAGCAGACCCCTGATTTTAAATCGGTATTGGCTTCCGCATTTTTTAAAAAACAGGAACGGTCAACCGATGAAAAAGAAAAAAGGCAAGGAGATAGGGCTGATGAAGATGCTTTTGACGAAGGCGATACAACAGAATAAAAAGCTTTTTGTCAGCTTTTTTGTGTCCTTGGGAATTACCTTGTGCATAATTTTATGCGGCAGCTTTATAGCTGTGGGTGTTTCTGCGGCAAATAACAATAATGAAAACGAAAACGAAACACAGCCTATAGTTACCACAAGCAATACGGGAAGCGCTGCGGAGGATGGGGATAAGCCCGCCGATGGAACAGACCGTTCGGCTTTGTACGAGCTTATCGGCATAGACGCATCCGAACCCATTGAGGTTATTATACTTATAACTCTCCTTTCCGTTGCGCCGTCGCTTATGATAATGCTCACCAGCTTTACCCGAATAATCATAGTGCTGAGCTTTTTAAGGTCGGCCATGCAAACCAACACAACGCCGCCGAATATAGTTCTTACGGGTATTGCGCTGTTTTTAACGCTCTTTATTATGTGGCCCGTATTTTCGGAAATTAACGAGGTGGCATATGTGCCCTATTCCAAGGGAGAATTAGACACATCGGAGGCACTTGCAAAGGCGGGAGAGCCTTTAAAGACCTTTATGCTGAAGCAGACCACCAACAGGAATATGAAGTTCTTTTTGGATTTGCAGGATATTACAATTTACACCGAAGATACTGTTGATACCGAAAATAAGGTTGAAGCCGATATAGAGGAAATTACTCTTGAAAATTATCAGGAGCAGCTGGGATTTCAGGTGGTTATCCCCGCATTTATTATAAGCGAGCTGACAAGGGCGTTTCAAATGGGCTTTATGCTGTTTATACCCTTCCTTGTTATAGATTTGGTGGTTTCCTCCACGCTTATGTCTATGGGTATGATGATGCTGCCGCCGGCAATGATTTCTCTGCCCTTTAAGATTTTGCTGTTTATTTTGGTTGACGGCTGGCAGATGTTGGTCGGAAGCATTGTTTCTTCCTTTAATTTGTAGCACGGCTTGGTGTTATTTTGATTGGGAATGAATAAAACCGCCTGCCGCAAATGATTTGCTTATGGGATACTTGTTTTTGGCTATGTACTTTTGGCGGAGGTATTTTTGGCGGAGGGTGATAAAAATGACTCAAGAGCTTGTAATGGAGATATTCAAGGAGGCGGTTTGGCTTGCTTTTAAGTTAGGCGTGCCTTTGTTGCTGGTGGGTATGCTTGTGGGACTTATAATAGCCATATTACAGGCGGCGACACAGGTTCATGAGCAAACGCTTACCTTTGCGCCCAAGGTTATTGTGGTAGCGCTTACCCTGCTTGCCTTAGGGCCTTGGATGATTAATTCCCTGATAGATTTTACAAAGCGTATTTTTGAATTAATGTCAAGCACGCCCTTAGGGTGACGGAAGCAGGATAAAAGCCCGGCGGAGAAAACCGCAAAAACGAAAATGGGGCGGCGAAAACAGGGCGGCAAAGATCAAACAGAGAAAACCATAAAAATGAGGTAAATTGCTTTGAACGAATTATGGGAATGGATAATGGGCAATTTTGTTGCCTTTCTGTTGGTGACGGCTCGTGTGTCGGGAATATTCACCTTTAACCCGATCTTCTCAAGGCAAAATGTTCCCATAAAAATAAAAGTCGGCACGACCTTAATTATGTCCGCTGTAACTATGGGCTATATGGGCAACGGCTTGGTTTATACCGAAAGCGGTGTTTTTCCCCTGGTTATGAATTTGGGCAAGGAGCTGCTGGTAGGCTTGATTTTAGGATTCTTCGTCAACCTTATTCTGACGGTTATCATATATGCGGGCGAGGTTATGGATACTCAGATAGGTTTTGGCATGGCAAAGGCCATGGACCCTATGACAGGTATTCAAATGCCCCTGTTTGCAAATCTTTTTTATTATATTTTTATTTTGTATTTCTTTATAGTGGGCGGTCACTTAAAATATGTGGAGCTGTTTGTGAAGTCATATGATATTTTGCCCTTGGGCTACCGCTTTACGGCAGACACATTAAACCTTATAAAATTTGTTATTGATTATCTCGGAATAGTGCTGACCTTGGCTGCGAAATTTGCAATGCCCATTTTGGCGGCGGAGCTTATAACCGAATTTATTATCGGCGTGATGATGAGGGCAGTACCTACCATTCAGATATTCGTACTTAATATTCAGTTAAAAATCGTAGTAGGCATGCTGGTGCTTTTGGCAGTTGCAAAGCCTATGTCGGATTTCCTGGAGTATTTGCTCGGAATATTGTTCCGAAATTTGGAGAATATGATCGGGCTTATAGGGCAGTAAACTCATAAGGGGGGATTGTTACGGCGGGGGAAGAAAAAACCGAAAAAGCCACCCCGAAAAAACGCCGTGATATGCGTGAAAAGGAGGGTATGGCTCTTCAAAGCAACGAGGTGGTAATCGCCGTTTCGGTAGTGGCGACCTTTGTGGTGCTGAGGATTTTGGGAAGCTATATGCTCGAAACCATGGGAGAAGTATTAACGGGCTATCTGTCAAGTGCGGGCAATGAGTACGATTTCGATACCGCCTTTGTGCAGAACAACGCTTTGCAGATGTTTAAATATGGCTTGATGATAGTGGGACCTGTGGCGGTTATAATCGGCTTTGTGTCAATAATAACGGTTTTGGCGCAGACAAGGGGCTTGTTCAGCGGTAAGGCGGTTCGTCCCAAGTTTTCCAGATTAAGTCCCATACAAGGCTTTAAGCGGCTTTTTTCCATGCAGTCCTTTGTAAATGTGATAAAGGGAATAATCGAGCTTACAATAATAGGCGTAATCGCTTATTTTCAGATAGAGAGCAGGCTTGCCGATATTGGCAGGCTTACGGATATGGAGCCTATACAGGCGGTTTACTTCATAGCGGCTTCGGTTTTCGATATAGTTATGCTTATCTTTATAGTGCTTGCCTTTGTGGCGGCGGCTGATTTTGTGTTTCAGTGGTGGCAGTTCGAGAAAAAGCTGAAAATGTCAAAGCAGGAGGTAAAGGACGAGTATAAGCAGATCGAAGGAGATCCGCAGATAAAAAGCAAGATAAAGCAAAAACAGCGTGAAATATCTCAGCGCAGAATGATGCAGGATGTTCCCACCTCCGATGTGGTGGTGAGAAACCCCACTCATTATGCAGTGGCGTTAAAATATGAGTCGGAAAACGCATACAGCGCACCTCGCGTTGTGGCTAAGGGTATGGACGCATTGGCCTTGAAGATAGTTAAGGTAGCAGAGGAAAACGATGTGTATGTTACCGAAAACAGACCTCTTGCCCGCAGTCTTTACGACGCCGTGCAGATTGGTGCGGAAATTCCTCCCGAGCTGTACTCGGCGGTGGCGGTGGTTTTGACCGAAATGTTTAACGCAAAGGGCATTAAGCCTGTTATAAATAATTCCGCTCCCGATGAAAGCAGAAGAGTAAGGCGGGGACGCAGGGAAGTCAAGATGTGACTGCAGCCAAAAAATAACAATACAAAATTAAAATTTACATAATAGGGCTGAACGGTGTACGGCATAATTTCGGAAACCGAAACCGATGAACAGAGTACAAAACCGTTTCGGAGAAGCTGAAAATGACATACAAAAAATAACAATCACAGACTTTTGCTTAACGTAAAGGGCAAGTGTATCAAAAAGGAAAGGAGGACAACATATGATTAAAAAAATCGGAACTAACGTATTTGCCGTATTTGTAATTTTTATTGTCCTCGCTATTATTATTCCTTTAAACAATGTGGCAGGGGGCGCACTGTTAGACTTTCTCCTTTTGATGAATATATCCCTTTCGGTGGTTATTTTACTGATGACCATGTACATAAAAGAACCGCTGGAGTTCTCCGCATTCCCCACAATTTTGCTGATTACGACTGTTTTTCGACTGTCCCTTAACATTTCCACAACCAGAGGTATATTAAGCGAGGGCTATGCGGGCAGCGTTATTGAAACATTCGGCAGCTTTGTTATGGGCGGCGACCCCGTTGTGGGTTTTATTATCTTTATTATCATAGTTTTGGTTAACTTTCTTGTTATTACCAAAGGCTCCGAACGAGTCAGCGAGGTTGCCGCCCGCTTTACCTTGGACGCAATGCCCGGTAAGCAGATGGCTATTGATGCAGACCTTAACACAGGCGCAATTACCGACGAGGAAGCAAAAATCCGCCGTGCCAACATTCAGAGGGAAAGTGATTTCTTCGGGGCTATGGACGGTGCTACAAAATTCGTTAAGGGCGACGCAATTATTTCAATTATCACTGCGCTGGTTAACCTTATAGGAGGCGCAGTTATCGGTATGATCAACGGCGGGGATATCAATACGGTTATGTCAACCTACTCTCTTGCCACTGTGGGCGACGGTCTTTGCTCCCAGATTCCCGCACTTCTGATTTCCGTTGCAACGGGTATGGTGGTTACCCGCTCCGCCTCCACCGGCAGCTTTAACGAGGATGTTAAAAGACAGTTTACCAGAAATCCTACGGTAATGTTCATTACAGGCGGCGTTTGCCTTACTCTTATGCTTGTGCCGGGATTTCCCAAGCCCATTCTGATTATTTTGGGCATTGCGCTTATTCTCGGCGGCTACGCTATTTCAAGAAGCAGAAAGCATGAGCTTGCCCTTCAGGCTGAGGCAGAAGAACAGAAGCGGCTTGAGGAAATAAAGGAGGCAAACGCACAGGGGGACAGCAACTATTACAGAGATATCGACAATGTATTCAAGCTGCTTAGTGTTGAACAGATCGAAATGGAATTTGGCTACAGCCTTTTGCATTTGGTTGACGAAAAAAGCGGCGGAAACTTTATCGACCGTGTGGTTCTCTTCAGAAAACAGTTTGCCCTTGATATGGGTATGGTTATTCCATCGGTTCGTATGAGAAATAACCCCGAAATTAACCCTAACCAATATGTAATTAAAATAAAGGGCGAGGAAGTGGCAAGAGGCGAAATCCTTGTGGATCATCTTCTTGCCCTTGACAACGGCGAGGTAACCAAGCCCGTGGAAGGAATTGACACCATAGAGCCTGCCTTTGGCATTCCCGCTAAATGGATAAGCGAGGACAAGAAGGTTATGGCGGATATTGCGGGCTATACCCTTATAGACCCCGTTTCCGTTATGATTACTCACCTGTCGGAGGTAATCAAGGCGCACTGCTCGGAAATTCTCAGCCGCCAGGATGTACGCACTATGGTGGAGAATGTGAAGAAAACCGATTCCACTATTGTGGAAGATCTTGTTCCCAATGTGGTTTCTTACGGCTACTTGCAGAAGATTTTGTGTATGCTGCTGTCGGAGGGCGTTCCCATAAGAGATATGGAAACGATTTTGGAGTGTTTGGGCGATCACGGGGCTACTTTAAAGGATATAGAGCTTACAGTGGAATATGTAAGGCAGTCCTTAAAGCGTACCATTACAAGAAGATTTGCAGACGGCGGATCACTGCGTGTTATTACCCTTGATCCCAAGCTTGAGGATATAATTATCAGCGGAGTTAAGAAAAACAGCAACGGAGGCAGCGTTTTGTCCCTCGATCCCGAAACGGTAAACGCTATTGTGGCTAATACAAGCGAGGAGATAGACAAGGTGAAGGATGTTCTTCCCTCCATAGTTATTCTTATGTCGCCCTTTACCAGAATTTATTATAAAAAGCTTCTCGATCAGTTTATGCCCGGAATTACGGTATTGTCCTACAGTGAAATTGATAATAATACACAGATTCAGGCTGTGGGCAATATAAGCATTTAAGGCGGCGGAGTGTGATTACCCTCTGAAAATTTTGTCAAAAAGCTTGAAATTCAGCAGTAAAATATGTTATTATAAGTATGGGTATTTTTTTCAGTTATCTGTACCCCTGCCTTTAGGAAAGGAGTGATACGGCATGTCGGAAACACAATCCCAGCTTGCACTGTTTGAGCAGTACCGATTGACAAAGGATGTGGGACTGCGCAACGATATTGTGCTCAGATATATGGATATTGTGAAATATGTTGCCGTATCTACCCGAGGTATATACTGTAAATATGCCGAAATGGACGATATTGTCAACGAAGGGGTTTTGGCGCTAATTAAAGCGGTGGAAAGCTATGATCTTGAACGGGGGGTAAAGTTTGAAACCTATGCGGCAATTCGTGTTAAGGGCGCAATAATCGATTTTGTGCGAAAGCAGGATTGGATTCCGAGACGAATCCGCCATTTCGGGCATACGCTTGATACAGCTTACAATGCGCTTTATACACAGCTTGACCGTCATCCCACAAATCAGGAGCTGGCAGACTATTTGGAAATGCCCAAGGAAAAGCTGCTGAAGGAAATGGCAGATTTGGCGGGCGCCGCTACCCTGTCCTTTGAGGAGCTGCTTTATGAGGACAACTTTGAGGATATGGAGCAGGGCGGTTTGTCGGCAGATCAGGAAATGTACGACAAGGAGCTTAGAGAAGTGCTTACCGCTACCATTAACGAGCTTAAGCCCCGTGAAAAGCAGGTTATTTCCCTTTATTACTATGAACGACTCAAATTCGGCGATATTGCCAAGGTCCTTAATGTAAGCGACTCCCGAATCTGCCAAATACATTCCAAGGCAATGCTGCTTCTTAAAAGAAAATTAAAGGAATACACAGACTGACCCGAAAGGAGTATATATATATGAACAGAGGACTGTACGGTGCGGCTCAGACCATGATAAATCAGCAAAGAATTTTCGACTGCATCTCCAACAATGTTACCAACATAAATACCGCAGGCTACCGAAAGGACGAAATCGTACTTAATACCTTTCAGGAGGAGCTGTACCTTGTGGGGCACAGGGAAAAAACCTCGGGTACCTGCTATCAGACCTATGTGGATCAGTCAAAGACCAATCTTGAGCAGGGAGGCTTTGACTTTACATACAGCCCCTTTGATGTGGGTGTTTACGGCAATATGTATTTTAATATCCGATATAATAAGGACGGAGAGGTTTATCAGACCCGCAACGGACAGTGGGCTCTCGATAACGAGGGATATCTGAGCCTTAACGGAGTCGGTCGCGTTCAGGGAGAGAACGGCGATATCTATATAGGAAACGATGATTTTGCCATTGACGAAAAAGGCGTTATTACCGACGAAAACGGTCAGGTTATCGATACTCTGATGCTTACCTATATTCCCGACGGCGCAGACGTTCATAAGGAGGGGGACAGCCTGTTTCTTTATGAAGGCGATCCTGTAGATATCCCTCAGGATGAGCTTGACGATTATGTGATAATACAGGGAGCTTATGAAAAGTCCAATGTTGATCCCATTAAGGAAATGACTCAGGCTATGGAGGCTCACAGAATGTATGAAGCCGGAAGCAAAATATTCAGGGGATTCGACAGTATGAATCAAAAAAGCTCCACCATTTCGGAGCTGTAAATTTTAGTTATTGAGGGCACAAAATAATGCCAATAATTATATTGCCCCTCCAATTAAATCTTGCCACAATATTTGACGCAAATAAAAAATCTCTGCGTCAAAAATGCTCGCAATATATAATGTTAAAATAAATATGAAGGGCGGAATTTACCATGAATATAGCATTTTACACTGCCTGCACGGGTATGATTACTCAACAGGACGGTATGGATGTAACTGCAAACAATATTGCCAACGCTAATACCGTGGGCTATAAATCCCTTCGTCCAAGCTTTGCGGACTGCATTTATACCCAGTACAGAGAAACCGAACCCGAATGGGATACAGGTCACGGCGTATATATGAACAAAACCGACTTTACCTTCGATATAAGCGGCTTT
>CANEHP010000098.1 GCA_947427325.1 uncultured Clostridia bacterium
CGGCAAAATTTGCCGAAAAGATGCGTGCCAATTTCTATGAGAACAAGTTCTAAGCTTTGATATGCAGCATTTTTACACAAAATTACTGTCCTTTGAAAAAATTATATAACAGTAAAAAATTCCGTACGGCTAAAACTGTACGGAATTTTTCGATTTGTAAACAACTTTATTAACAGCTATCATTATTGACTTTATACCCCATAAATAGTATAATAATATTATTAAAATTTCCAAAGGGCTTGCATTTTAAGAATTGTGATAATATTTAAGCGCCGCCTCAACATATTGACCCTTTTCAAAGCTCTTTACAAAAATCCGAACCAAAAGGAAGTGATATTGTGAACGAGGAAGAAAAGCAGAAAAAAATCGAAAAAATAGCCGCCGAAATACTCCAAATGTCAAAAAACAAGCTGCTTGTAAATATGCGGTTTATGGATATGTCCCTCAATAAGATAGCCCCCTCTCCCCGTCCCGATATAACCGCCTGCACCGCCTGCGACGGCGAGCTTTATGTTTATAATCCCGTACATATTTTAACGGCGTACAGAATTGAGGAAAACGTGCCTGTGCGGAATTTTCTCCATTCCGTTTTTCACTGCGTTTTCAAGCATTTTTTTGTAAACACGCTGATAAATCGGGAGCTGTGGGATCTTTCCTGTGATATAGCGGTGGAAAGCGCAATAAACGACCTTGATCTTCCCTTTTTGAACATTTTGCACTTGGGGGAGCAGATACAGTTTTTTGAGAATTTTAAGAAGAAAATAAATATCGTTTCTGCGGAAAAAATCTACGGCTATTTTCTCGATAAGAAGCTTCCGCCGCAGACAATAGAAAAGCTTTCCGTGCTTTTTAAGGGGGACGACCACCTGCTGTGGTATATGACCGAGGAGCAAAAGGCGGGGCTTAGGCTTTACGGCAGTCTTAGCACGGCGTCGCTGACGCCATTTGAAAAATTGAATATGCTGGCGGAGGGCTGGAGCGGCATTGCCCTTCGTATGCAGACGGAGCTTGAAGCCTTCGGGAAAAGGCGGGGTACGGAAGCGGGACTGCTTACCCAAAATCTTAAGGAGATAAACCGAGAGCGTTACAACTACACCGAGTTCCTTAAAAAATTTGCCGTTCGGGGAGAGATTATGAAAATCAATCCCGATGAATTTGACTACAACTTTTACACCTACGGATTAAAGCTTTACGACAATATGCCGCTGATCGAGCCTTTGGAGTATAAGGACGTAAAGCGCATACGCGATTTTGTAATAGCCATAGATACCTCCGGCTCTACCTCGGGAGAATTGGTGCAGACCTTTGTGCAAAAAACCTACAATGTTTTAAAAAGCACCGAAAGCTTTTTCACAAAAATAAATCTCCATATAATTCAGTGCGATGCGGCAATTCAAGAGGATATAAAGATAACCACACAAGAAGAGTTTGACGATTATTTAAAAAATATGAAGCTGCACGGTTTGGGCGGTACGGATTTTCGCCCTTTATTCAGCTATGTTAATTCATTGGTTGACAGTGACGAATTTGAAAACCTAAAGGGGCTTATTTATTTTACCGACGGATTCGGGGTTTTCCCCGCCAAAAAGCCGCCCTATGACGCCGCTTTTGTTTTTATAGACGATGAAAACGGCAACAATTACAACATACCCTCATGGGCGATTAAGCTTGTGCTCAGAAAGGACGAGATATAATGCCGGAATTGTATCAAGACGATCCCCTTTATCTGGCGATTATGAAAAACGACGCCGATAAAATCAGGAAGCTTAAAAGCGGCGGCGCCGTCCTGTCCGACCACATAAGGTATATGCTGACCCATGCCGTGGGAAGTACGGCTGTTTTAAACGATTACTCCAAGGCGTGGTTCGGTCATATCGGCGCAGTAAAGAATATGAAGGTCAAAAGGCTTGTTTCCGTTCTGCGGAATCTGCGGGAAGAGGTTGGTGAGCCTATGTATTATTCGGGAGCGTATAAATGGGAATGGAAAAAAACCTTGTATTCTTCCGAAATGTTTTCCTGCGTTCTTGATTGCTTTGACAACAGAAAGATACCAAAAAAAACGGTGTGGCGAACTATAATTGACAGCGACTGCGCAGAGCTTACAGCCATAGCGGCTGAGCACGGCTGGCTTAAAATGCCCAAAAAACGGGACGAAATTATACAGTATGCCGCTGATAACAATAAAACCGAGTGCCTTACATATCTGTTGGATTATAAAAATCGCACCGCCGATTTTGCCAAGGAACGGGAAAATGCAGAAAAGAAGCTGATGTATGAGCTTAGCGCAAATCCGGATTCTCTAACCGAGCTGAAAAAGCAGTGGAGCTTTGGGAGGCAGGAGGACGGGACTCTGATAATCACAAGCTGCAAAAGACCCGAAGGCAGCAGCACCGAAATAACCGTTCCCGAAAAAATAGGAAAGGATACCGTTACGGCAATAGGGCACGAAGCCTTTTCCGCCGCCAAAAGCAGGCTGACTCGGGAGCAGCGTGCTTTTCGCAGCCATATTACGAAGATAACTCTGCCCGATACCATAAAAACAATAGGGATAAGGGCATTTTTAGCCTGTTCCGCTTTAAGGGAGATCAACATTCCCGACGGCGTAAGGGAAATAAACCAACAAGCTTTCAGCGGCTGCCGTAATCTCGAAGAAATACGCCTGCCCGATTCCGTGGAAAAAATAGACGATTCGGCCTTTTGCTATTGTGAAAAGCTTACCGGGATAAAAATACCTCAAACTGTGGAACGGCTGGGAGAGAATGCATTTGCAGGGTGTAAAAGTCTTAAAGAAATCAGGCTTCCGAAAAACCTAAAAGGAATAGGATGTCTGTTTTATGATTGTACCGCTTTAAAGGAAATCGAGCTTCCGAAAGGTGTGGAGGTTCTGACGTCATACTGCTTTTGCGACTGCGGCAGCTTGGAAAGGATAGTTTTACACAAGGGCTTGAAAAAAATCGAAAAATATACCTTTGCAAACTGCTGCAGCCTAAAGGAGCTGGTTATTCCCGAGGGAGTGGAGGAAATAGGGGAATTAGCCTTTGCGAACTGTATTATGCTGGAAAGAATTTTTTTGCCGAGGTCGGTGGGAAAAATAAAGAATTCCTACTCCAAGGACTTCGCACCGTTCACCGCCTTTTATAATTGCCCTAAGGCTGTCGTGACGGTAAAGAACGGCTCTTATTCGGAAAAATACTGCAAGAGAAACAAGATACCCTATGAAATTTTGGAGGAAACAAATGACGGAAGCCGAAAAAATAATCGAGCTTGAACATTCCGTGCTTTTTGATACTCCCGAAGAGCTTGACAGAACCTGCAAGCGCTTGGGAAATATAAAGCGCAGCAGTCGTGCTTTGGGGCTTGCCTGTAAATTCAGAGGGTTGGAATGGGCAAAAGCTCTCGTAAAAAACAATGTTGTTTTCAGATACAGCGATATGAGGGATTGTTTTATCAAGGCTTATGTAACTCCCGACAAAAAGCTGTATTTCAGCCTGCTTGACGATTTTATGTTCCCTCTCGTAAAGCCCCATATCCGCTTAAGAGGAATGGCTTACCCCAAAAAAAGCATAAAGGACTGCATAATCGTACCCGATAAAGGCGATCCCGCCGCTTCCGATAAGGAATTTACCGCCGTTTCCGAGGAGGAAAGGCTTAAATGCGCCGAGTATTTTATCGGGCTTAACGATAAGGAAATATGCGATTTGCAGAAGCTTTTGTATCTTGCAATAACAAGCTGCGACTTAAGGGTTGCGGAGCTTTTGAGAGAAAAGGGGGTGACCCTTTCTCAAAGCGCCTGCGATATGCTTACGGGAGAAAAGGAACAGGAACATTATTTCTTTTGGAGTTTTTGCCATATAATAAGGCATATGACGGCGGAAGAATTTATATGGGCAGTTACAGAGCTGTCAAAGGATTTAGGCGAGGGTAAGACCGTCAACATTTCAACATGGTTTTTGGACAGCTCAAGAAAATATTTTTACGAGCCCAAGGCTTTTGAGTGTATTTTAGCATATTTTAACCAAAAAAAGCTTAACAAAAAGAAAACTATGGAGGAAATTATACTCTGCGACAAGCCCGAACTTTTGCCGCTATGCGAAAAGCACGGCTGGCTGAAAATGCCGAAAAAGCGTGATGAGCTGATACGGTTTGCCTCCGACAACAAAAAAACTGAGTGTACGGCATGGCTGCTTGAATTTAAAAACCGCACCGCCGACCTTAAGGCAGAGCGGGAAAGGGCCGAAAAAAAGCTGATGAGACAGCTTAACGCAAAACCCGATTCCATAACCGAATTAAAAAAGGTGTGGGGGTTTGAGCAGCGGGAGGACGGAGCGGTTGTAATCACGCGCTATAAGGGAAAGCGCACGGAAATCGAAGTACCGGAAAAGATCGGGGACGGAACGGTGAAGGAAATAGGAGAAACCGCCTTTTCTCCGGATGCCTTGCGAATAAAATCGGAGCACAGGGAATTTTTAACCACCGTAACCAAAATCACCCTACCCGAAACAGTGGAAGCCATAGGGAACAGGGCTTTTTATATGTGTAAGGGGTTAACCGAAATCAATATTCCCGATAACGTGAAAAAAATAGGCTCTGATGCCTTTTGCTACTGCGAAAGTCTTGTAAGCTTAGATATTCCCGCAAGTGTAAGAGGATTAGGGAAAGGAGTGTTTGCAGGCTGTAGGAGCTTGGGCTGTCTTACTCTGCCTTGCGGAATAACCGAAATAGAAAGCTACAGCTTTTCGGGCTGCGTTTCTTTACAAAATATTGTAATCCCTCCCACTATCAAAAAAATAGGCAAGTGGGCATTTAACCAATGCGCCTCCCTTGAAGAAGTGATAATTCCCGAGGGTGTTGAAGAAATCGAAATGTATGCCTTTTGGGGATGTACAGGGCTTAAATCCGTCGTTCTTCCTTTATCCCTTAAAAAAATCAAAAATTATACTCAAAGCGGAAAGACTCCGCAAACGGCTTTTTACAATGCAGAAAATTTAACGGCATCGGTAATCGAAAAAAGCTATGCCGAAAAATACTGTAAAAGAAACAATATTCCTTATGAGACTTGCAAGGAGGTATAATACTAATTCTTAGAACTTGTTCTCGTAGGAATGGTGTGCGGATTTTCGAGCAAATTTTGTCAAGGTCAAGGAAAAATTCCGCAGGAATACTCGTGTATTTCAAGGAATTTTGACGCAGTCATCGGCAAAATTCGCCGAAAATCTGCATACTGATTTTATGTGAACACGCTCTAAAGAACAGTATAAACGATTTTATGGCAGAATATTCGAGAGCAAAATTGGAGACTTTGGAAAATGCGGTTCTGACAAAATCTCCCAATGAGGTTTCCGCAGTTTTCAAGCAGCTGGGAAATCTTATGAACACGGCGAGAGCCTTGGGACTTGCCTGCCGTTTTAAGGGCTTGCCGTATGTAAGGGCGCTTGTTGAAGGCGGCGCCGATTTTTCCTACACCCGTCCCTCAGGTGCGGGAGGATATTATACCATATTCTATTGGTTAGCCCCTTTGAATATTAACGAGGCCCTTAGAAAAGGCTTTTTTGTGGACATAAGAGACGGCTTTTTTACCGACAGCGTAAGAAATACGAGCATCAGAAGAAATGAGATCAAAAGCTTTACCGTTCTGCCCATGGAACAGCGGACGGAAATAGTAAAATACCTGTGCAAAAACAGGGAAAAGGTCTGCCTTGATATAGACGAGCTTTTTTATTACTCGATTATGAGCGGCAGCAAACCCATAACCAAGATTTTAAAGGAATACGGAGCAGGGCTTTCCGAAAAGCGCTTAAAGGAGCTTACCGACAGCGGACGGGACTATCATTGGACCGAATTTTGCTATATGATGGAGGCTTTGGAGGATAAGGAGTGTATTCCCGTACTAAGCAGACTTGCCGAGGAATTGGACGGAAAAACCTTTCGCTATACCGATTCGGTTTTTTGGGCGAATTATAACACATATAATAACCGAACCCGCCTGTACGACCCGAAGCTTTTCAAATTCGTACTTGAATATTTTAATCAAAAGAAAATGAACAAAAAGCAGCTTATGACGGGCGCAATTAACGAAAACAGCGTCGAATGTCTTAGGATCTGCGCCAAGCTGGGCTGGCTGGATATGCCCCGAAAGCGTGACGAAATGATAAAATACGCTTCGGACAATGAAAAAACCGAATGTACGGCTTTTTTGCTGGATTTCAAAAACCGCACCGCCGACCTTAAAGCCGAGCGGGAAAAGGCGGAAAAGAAAATGATGAGGGAGCTTAACGCAGACCCCAATTCCGTTACCGAACTAAGAAAAATATGGGGCTTTGAAGAAAGAGAGGACGGAGCGGTTGTTATAACACGCTATAAAGGCAAGCGCACCGAAATAGAGGTTCCCGAAAAAATAGGAAATATGACTGTAAGGGAAATAGGGGATAACGCCTTTTCTGCGGAAGCTCCCAGACTCAGAACGGAACAAATCGGACTGAGACAGAATATAACGCAGATAACTCTGCCCGAAACGGTTGAAGCTGTGGGAGATAACGCGTTTTCAGGCTGTTCAAATTTGCGGAAGGTAAATATTCCCGAAGGCGTTAAAAAAATCGGCGCATATGCCTTTTCCTCCTGCCTTAAGCTTGGGGAGATAAAAATACCGCCATCT
Organism: uncultured Clostridia bacterium; assembly: GCA_947427325.1. Lineage (GTDB taxonomy): Bacteria > Bacillota > Clostridia > Oscillospirales > Ruminococcaceae > Ruminiclostridium_E. The sequence continues at coordinate 6,653 of CANEHP010000098.1, forward strand.
GTGAAGGAAATCGGTAAATGGGCTTTTGCCTCTTGTACAAGCATTTTTTCCGCCGAATTGCCTGACGGAATTGCCGAAATCGGAGAAAATACATTCTACCGCTGCATTGCTTTAAAAAATCTGTCTATTCCTAATACCGTAACCAAAATAGGCAAACAGGCGTTCCAGCTGTGCATTTCTCTTGAAAAGGCAATTATTCCCGAAGGAGTGGGGGAAATTGAAAGCGCTGCCTTTGCAGGCTGTAAAAAGCTTAAATCCGTCCTGCTCCCTCTGTCGGTAAAGAAAATCAAAAACTATAAATATAAGGATCAGGAAACTCAAACTATTTTTTACATGGACAACGATTTAACAGTAACCGTACCCGAAAAAAGCTATGCGGAAAAATACTGCAAGCGCAACAATATCAGATACATGATCAAGGAGCAGGACTAATGGAAAAGGATCAGGTTAAAAAAACCGAAATACTGGAAAATGCGGTAATAAACAATTCTCCCGAAGAAATAGCCGGAATTATGAAAAAACTCGGCTCGGTGGAATTTTCCGCAAGGGCGTTGGGTACGGCCTGCCGCTTTCGGGGCTTGGAAACGGTAAAGGCGCTTACGGAAAACGGCGCAAGCTTTGATATTCCCAAAACCGAGGAAGCGGAAAAGCGCTATTGCTGTTATGCGGGCATGAACTACGACAACTACCGCTCGAATTTTTCCCTTTGCCTGCTGAATATTTCATGTAAAATTAAAGGGGCTTGCTGTTTTAAGGGCGTAAAGCTGACTAAGCAGATAAAAAGGGAGAATGATCCCCCTTTGAAGCTTTTGCCCGATGAGAAACGTTTAAAGGTTTTAAAATATCTTTGCGAAAATAAGGATAAGCTTTCCTTTGACCCTTCGGAAATGCTTTACTATGCCATAGCGGGGGGCGAAGAGCTTATAGCCGCAGAGCTTAAAAAATCGGGCATAACCCTTTCCCCTCGCCGCATTAAGGCAATAACCGAGGGCGGAGCTTACACTGACGGCTATTGGTATGAGCATCTGAAAATTACAGCGGGTCTGTCTGCTTCGGACTACCTGCATATTATGGAGCAGATAGCTGTGGAGCTTGACGGTAAGCCCTTTCACTATACCGATAAGGTTTATGAGATAACGAAAAGCCGATTTTCCGATATTAGGGCATTTAAGTTTTTTATAGATAATTTCAAGCGTGAAAAAATGAATAAATATCAAATCGTTAAGGATCTGATTACCGCAGGAAATATTGAAGCGCTGCCCGTTATTGAGGAAATGGGCTGGTTATCCGTGCCGAAAAAACGTGACGAGCTTATAGAGTTTGCTTCGGATACGGGAAGCCCCGAAGCGGTGTCATGGCTTCTTGATTTTAAAAATCGCACCGCCGACTTTGTCGCAGAGAGGGAAAAGGCCGAAAAGAAAATGCTTGCCGAGCTGAATGCGTCTCCCGATTCGGTTATGGCCCTGAAAAAGCTATGGAGCTATAAAAAGGGTGAGGACGGGGGACTTGTGATAACCAACTATAAGGGCAGCGATACGGAGGTCACAGTCCCCGAAAAAATAGGAAAAAGCCCCGTTACGGCAATAGGAAAGGGCGCATTTGCGGGTAGCTCGGGCTTGTGCGCAGGCATTGTTACCTCCTATGCCTCTTACGAGCAAATGCGAAATCACAGAAATATTAAAAAAATCACACTGCCTCAAGGCATAAAAATAATAGACACAGGGGCTTTTGCCGATACGTGGGCTCTGAAGGAAATAAACATTCCCGAA
>CANEHP010000099.1 GCA_947427325.1 uncultured Clostridia bacterium
AAAATTTGCTCGAAAATCTGCGCACCATTCCTATGAGAACAAGTTCTAAAATTTCTTGATAAGCCGGGAAATTTTAAAATGTTTACTATCTGACTGAGTTTAGAGTTTTTGTTTGAAAAGCTGGGCAAAAACTCTAAACTCAGAGACTGTATTTTTCTGTCCATCTTTTCAAGCAGAAAAATACAGTCTCAAACGATTCTTTGAAATTCGTGCTATCAAGACAGTTGTGCTGAAATGTACCCGCTTTCAGAAAAGCAGTGCTGATTTTTCACCGCCCTCAATCTGCCGATACTACCTTTACAAACCGCCTTTTTTATGTTATACTGTAAAAAGGAAAGACCATTCTTTTTACCGAAAGGCTAAAGCTATGAAACTTATATATGCTATTGTAAATAACGACGATGCCCGCGCTGTTGCGTCTTCTCTCACCAAGGGCGGATTTGCCGCTACAAAGCTTGCCTCCACGGGCGGTTTTCTTATGGCGGGCAACACTACTTTTCTTATCTGCTCGGAGGACGGCAAGGTAGATGAAATTATCGGAATAATCCGTGACAACAGCCATAAAAGAACACAGTATGTTCCATCTGCCGCATCTTACGGTCCAAATGCCTACGCAGGCTTTCCCGTAGAGGTAAGCGTGGGGGGCGCTACTATATTTGTTACAAATATAGAGCGGTTTGAAAAAATCTGATTTTTAGAGAAGGGAAGTCGTATTATGAAAATCTATGGCAATAAACAGGTCGTCAAACGGCTTTCCGATTATGCAAAAAATAACTGTCTGCCCCATGCCCTGCTTTTTTTCGGAGACGCAGGCACAGGAAAAAGAACCTTGGCGGATTATACTTCTATGCTGTATTTTTGCCTTGAAAAGGGCGGCGCTCCCTGTATGAGCTGCGAAAACTGCAAAAGGGTGGAAAAGCATATTCACCCCGATGTGGTTTATGCAAGCTGCGCTGATTTAAACGCAGAGGAGCTGCGTGAAGGAATATTGCCTACCACCTTTGAGAAAGCGGTTGAGGGCGGAATAAAGGTTTATATTTTTTCTGAGTTTCAGCTTTTGAACAACGTATGTCAGAATATTTTGCTTACATACCTTGAAGAGCCCTCCCCCACGGTAAGATTTATCTTAACCGCCTCTAACAGAAACGGAATCCTGCCCACAATCCTATCAAGAACAGCGGCTATACAGACCTTTAAGCTAAGCGAGGAGGAGTGCGAAAAGGCGCTGTCTGATTATGGCGTTAAAAATGCGGGAGAAGCGGCTAAAACTTACGGCGGAAACTTAGGTCTTGCACTAAATGCCGCAAAGGATAAAAACGCCGCAGTTTACATCGAGCTGACAAGGGAGCTTTGCGGATATATCGTTGAAAAAAACGAGTATAAGGCGATTAACCTGCTTTTACACCTGCCGCAGCCCAAAGACGATAAGCGGGGGCCTTTAAAAATATTGGTAAACGAAACGGAAAAAATTTTTCACGACGCTTTTGTAATAGCTATGGACGGAAAGCCTTCCCTTAGCTGCTGCCCCGAATTATCCGCAAAGGCGGCAAAAATTTTTCCTGCGCTTGCCCTTAATCTTATTGCAGAAGAAACGGTTAAATTCAGCAAATCCGTTACAGAAAATAACTTTAATTCAAAAATAACGGCAAACGCTTTTGTGTCGGCAATATTTAACGCAATGGAAAATTAACGCAAAGACCGCCTTATGGTTTTGCCGCAGATTGCCTGCGGGATATTGCCTTAACTCATTGCCTTAACTCATTGAACAAAGGAAAGGATTAAAATAAATGACTGAAGTTATAGGAGTACGCTTTAAAGAAGTAGGAAAGATATATTATTTTTCTCCCAAGGGACTTAAAATTTCCGCAGGTGAAAAGGTTATAGTTGAAACCGCAAGAGGCGTGGAGTGCGGCGATGTGGCAATAGGAAATTTTATGGCGGAGGACGAAGATGTAGTTCAGCCGCTGAAGGAAATTATCCGTATCGCAACAAAGGAGGATCTGGAAATTCTGAAAAACAACCTTGCCCGCAAGGAAGAAATTATGAAGGTGTTTACCGAAAAAATTGCCGAGCATAAGCTTAATATGAAGCCCATCGATGTGGAATGCACCTTTGATAACGGAAAGATTATGTTTTATTTTACCTCCGAAAGCCGTGTGGATTTCAGAGATCTGGTTAAGGATCTGGCAAGCATTTACCGCACCCGTATCGAACTAAGGCAGATAGGCGTTCGCGACGAAGCAAAAATGCTGGGCGGATTGGGTATTTGCGGCAGAAAGCTTTGCTGCTCCTTATTTCTGGGAGAGTTTCAGCCTGTTTCCATTAAAATGGCAAAGGAACAGTCGCTGTCCCTGAACCCCACAAAAATTTCGGGAACCTGCGGCAGACTTATGTGCTGCCTGAAGTACGAGCAGGACAGCTATGAGGAATTGCTGAAAATAACTCCCAAGGTCGGGGCGCTTGTGGAAACCGCCGAGGGCAGAGGAATTGTTACCGACGCTAACCTCCTTACCGGCGTATTAAAGATACAGCTTGACAAAAACAAGGAAGCAGCTCCCGTTACCTTTAAGAGAGGGGATGTTAAGCTTTTAAAGGATTCCAAAATCCGTGTAAACCGTGATGAAATAGCTGCGCTGAAGGAGCTTGAAGACTAATACCCTGTTCAGCGCGGCTGCCCTGACAGCACGAATTTCAATTTTTCTTTTTAAAAATTTTTAAAAAGTTTTTTTGCAGTTGGGTAACATAGGCTAACTACCGTTATACTTTTCCTAAATTCAAAAGGATTTTTGCGTTAGCTGTATATAACTTTAGCAATTTTTTAAAATACCTATTGCGCTTGACTTTTTTTAAGGTAAATGTTAAAATGAATATGTAACTTATATCTTGGAATTTATTTTCCTTGAATTGGTTAACAGTTAATAGGGCTTGTCCCTAAAAAAGTACTTAAAAATATCAGGAGGATTTTCTCATGGCTTACAAAATCAATGATGAATGCGTTGCTTGCGGTGCTTGTGCAGGCGGCTGCCCCGTTGGCGCTATTTCCGAAGGCGACGGAAAGTATGTTATCGACCCCGACGCCTGCATAGACTGCGGTGCTTGCGCCGAAACCTGCCCTGTCGGCGCACCTAAGGCTGAATAATTAAAAAGCCGTTGTTTTGGCGGCAAGCTGCCAAAACAACGGCTTATGATCGCAGCTTAGGGGGAAACCTTGACAGTTCGGCAAGGACGTCGTAAAGCGCTAATTCTCGTCTAAAATCAGACCGCAAGGATTGTTTTTTTCTGTCGAGAATTAGGGCTTGTTTGAAAAATCGGGGACGCCGTCTTTTCACCCCAAAACGGTTATCTTCTGCGTCAAAAAGCCCGGTCAAACGTCGGTTTGACTGTGTTTTTTTCCTTGAATCCAACCGTTTTGGGACGGAAATCCCGCATTCCCTTTGTTTTCAAACAAACCATAGTATTAGCCCCGCAAGGATGAGGGGTAATGGGAACATCGCATTTTCCCGTCCTAACCCCCTTCATTCCGAAAAAAGAAACGCTGAGACTTTCCCGACAGCTTGGTGCACTTCTGCTTTAACAATTTTAAGCAGAAGTGCACCGTTTTATTGGTACTTTTGTAAATAAAAAGTTATTTCTGCGGATTATTTTAATACTATTTCTAAGGAGCAGTAAAAAGTTGACATTTGACGGTTTACAGTTTACAATTACGGTGTCGGCTTCGCCGACGTATTTGAAATTTTACGTTTCCGACGGCATTTCAAGCCATTTCTTTGACAAAATGCCGCACTTGCATAAGGCGATAAGACCGATTAATGATATTTTAAATCGGCGAAGCCGTTCCACAACTGTCAACTGTCAACTGTCAACTGTAATAAGAAAGGATATGCGCCATGCATAAAAATATAAAAAAGCTTACCGCACTTGCAGCGGCCGTATGTGTTGCCCTTTGCGGCTGTTCTGTTTTGGACTTGAGGGATACCGTACAAAAGGATAATCCCGGAGCTGTTGAAAAACCAACTGTTTCAAAAACCGAAAAGCCTTCGCAGACAGAGTCTCAAGAAGAAAACGGCGCATCCGGCTCGAATGTTTTTTATAACGGCGTCAGAGGCACTGTTTTATCCTTATCAAAGGACAACAGCTTAACCATTTCACGATTGGGAAAAAAGAACGAGCAGCCTGTAAAGAACCAAGGCGTCTGGACGGTTTTCGTTTATATGTGCGGCACGGATCTGGAAAGCAAACAGGCCTCCGCTACCGAGGACCTTAATGAAATGCTGAAAGCGACAAGCAAGTGCAAAAAATTAAGATTTGTGGTAGAAACAGACGGCACAAAGAAATGGCAAAACACTACCTGCAAGGCGAAAACCAAGCAGCGCTTCCTTATAAGCGGCGGCAAAATTAAAGAGCTGTACATCGGAAAATCCACCAATATGGGACTTTCCTCCACTCTTTCCGACTTTGTGCGGTGGGGAGCGGAAAACTATCCCTCCGAGTTTATGGTTCTGGATTTGTGGGATCACGGCGGCGGAAGTATCAGCGGAGTTTGCTTCGACGAAAACTTTGACAGTGATTCCCTTTCTTTAAAGGAGATTGACGAAGCGCTTGCGGCAGCCTTCGACAAAATTCCTCATAAGTTTGAGATAATCGGCTGCGACGCCTGCCTGATGGCAACGGTAGAGACTGTCAATGTGTTTGCCCCTTACGGAAAATATGCCCTTTTGTCCCAAAATCTCGAGTCGGGCTTCGGCTGGGACTACGAATCCTTTGCAAACGGCATAAACGCCGGCGGGTCAAACGGCGCTGCATTGGGACAGGCTATCTGCGACGGCTACTACAAATACTGCACAAAAACGGGCGAGCAGAACGACGCTACTATGTCCGTTATTGATTTATCAAAGGTAGACGCTTTTCTTTACGATTTTCATGCCTTTGCCGGAGAAATTAACGAACGCTGCAAAAATAATGCCACCGATTTTATAAAGGCTGCAAAAAACGCCCTTAACTTCGGTGCCAATAACCGCACCGAGGGCTTCACAAATATGGTGGACGCAGGGGAGCTGATAAGCCTTTCGGGCAATATGTCGTCAAAAGCGGGTCAAGCGCTTAAGTCCCTTAAAGCATGCGTCAGCTATGTGAAAAACGGCTCATATAATTCAAACGCCTGCGGATTAAGCATTTATTACCCTCTGTGCGTTCAGGGCAGCGCAGAATTAAAAATATTCAAGGATATTTGTATCAGTCCAAACTATCTGAATATTGTGGATAAATGCGCCTATACAAGCAGCAGCGGCGGCAGTCTTTTAGACTACATAAGCGATTGGCTTTCCTCGGGCTTCTGGAGCGATTCGGGCTTAACGGGAAACTTCGGCTATTGGGACAATGAACAGGATAACAACCTTAACTTTGATGAAAATCACAGCGCATTGGAATATGCAGTAAAGCCTCACCTTGACGGCGAGGGCTACTATACCTTTAAGCTTACGAAAAAAAGCCTTGACGTCCTTGAATCGGTATACTGCAATGTTATGATGAGCTATTACGACAAAGAGTACGGCAAGGAGTATTTGCTGGATTTGGGCACTGACGATTATGTGGATATGGATTGGCAGTCGGGACAGTGTCGGGACAGCTTTGACGGCGGCTGGTTTGCTCTTCCCGACGGACAGCCCCTTTGCGTTTTCCTTATAGGCAGCGAGGAGATAGACAATGTAACCTACTGCAATATTTATACCTCCCCGATTTACCTCAACGGTGAATACACCAATCTTAAAATCAGGCAGACTTACCGTTTAAAGGGCGATTATTATGAAACAGTCAGAACCGATATTCTTGGCGCATGGGAAGGCATTGATGAAAACGGCAGCGCCGCAAGAGAGGTTTACAAGCTTCGTAAGGGCGACAGAATAAAGCCCTGCTATTACGCATACGATCCTTACACCTTTGAATACATTACCGATTACTACGGCAATGAATATATTTATAAGAGCAGCGGAGATATAGGCATAGATTATCTATATAACGGAGACTATTACTACGCCTTTGAAATTAACGATTATTTCGGAGATACTCTTTATACGGATTTTGTTTTGTTCGGAATAGAAAACGGCGAGGTTTTCTATTATAAAAATTGACGCAAAAGGATTCTTGTTTTATGCTGTGAGAATTTAATGTCACATTCGTTTAATAGGTTGATAGGACAGTACCCTTTCCCGATTTTTTGACCTGACAACCTATACCCACTATTCTTTTCAAGCGGAGGAATTATGGATACGGGCGCAAAAAATTATCTGCGTTATCTGGAGGGCGACGACGAAGGGATAGCCGAGATCGTGCGGGAATACAGAGAAGGACTTATATTTTTTCTTAACGGTTATGTAAAGAATATTTATACCGCCGAGGAGCTTACCGAGGACACTTTTTTTAAGATAATGGTTAAAAAACCCCGCTTTAACAAAAGCGCTTCCTTTAAAACATGGCTTTACACTATCGGAAAAAATATGGCGCTGGACTATTTGCGGAAAAATTCAAAGCATATTAAGGCTTCCGAGGAGGAGCTGGAAAAAGCCGCTTTGGAGCAGGCGGGGTTTGAAAGAGGAATTATACGGGACGAAAATATGCTTGCCGTACATAGGGCAATGGATAAGCTGCCGGAGCAGTACCGACAGGTTCTTCGCCTGACCTTTTTTGAAGAATTCGACAACGGTGAAGCGGCGGAAATAATGCAGAAAACGAAAAGGCAGATTGAAATGCTGATATACCGCGCGAAACAAGCCTTAAAAGCTCAGCTGGAAAAGGAGGGCTTTGAATATGAAGAGTGACCGTGAAATGATAGAAAGCCTTCTTAAAAGAAGAGATGAGTATATGGCTCAAAACAGATCTTTTAAAAGGGTGAAAAATAAAATAAGAAATAAAGCAAGAGATAAAGTAAGAGATAACGTAAGCTCGCCCGTAAGACTTATTCCCAAAACAGCCCTTACGAGCCTTGCGGTAATCGCCGTTATTGTTTGCGTTCTTGCCTTTAACGGAGTGTTTGACCGCAAAAAGGTCAATATAGACTTAAATATAGGGGCGGGAAGCTCCAATATGCCCAACACGGCAATTCCCGCCGCAAGCGCAACCGAGGAGAATACCGAAACCGACAAAAAAGACGTTTGGGATACCGCTTTTTCAGGCGAAACGCTTTTGCCCTCCGAAACCCGGAATCCAAGTATTTCCGAAAACGAAACGGCAAAGGATAACGAAATCAGGGTGTCGGATATTATGGATTCCGTTCTGAATAATATGTATTTTGTCGAAAACGGCAGCGAAGTAATAGAAATTCATCCGCTTCCCGTGGAATCCTCCGAATATATCGTTTACAACGGAATGATTTACGGATTTGTAGATCCCGAACATGAGGATTATTCATCCCTGGGCTTTGACGAGAACACCGTCGTTATAGCGGACTCTTTGCATCGGGCGGTTATATATGAAGGCGGCGTCAAAGACCTGACGCCCGATGAAATTTTCGGCTCTGTCTATGAGGTCAAGGGCGCTGAGAACTATGTAACGGTAATATACGAAAAAAATATTTGGCTTTACAGAGCGGAAAAGCCCGCATGCCTCACCATAGGCGACAATATTTACCGTATATACCTTCCCCTTGAGGACAGCGAATGGTTTTCAAGCTCGAATATACTTATAGAAAGCGGCGCTGAATACTCGGCATACTATGCGGTTATTGACAAATTTGATCAGATTTGCGACGAGAAAAGCGGTATGCCCGTCTACATCGTAAAAAGCAACAAGCCCAATCCCGACGAGGAATACGAGGCATGGATAAGCTACTCCAAAAATCCGCTGCCGCCCGAGGAATACAGGCTGAATATCAACGCAAGAGGAAGAATAGAGGACACGGCGCAGAATATAGAAAACTACTGCCGCAATTTGAGCAACGGCGTCTTTAAGCACGATACCTATGAAATTTTAAGCTGGAACGAGGACAATATTGTCAACAATCCAAGCTTCAGAGAGTTTGTATATAAAGGGGACGTATACACGCCCGTGAACGGCAATACAGATCCCGACACGGTTTTAACGGTGGAAACCAATATTGAGGCAGGCGGGCAGGACAATGGAAAAATGTACTGCACCGTGTTCAGAGTAAGGGACAATAAAGATATGATAGCCGCTTTTTGCAACGGGGTTTTGCACTATTTTGCGAAAGAGGGCGGACAGGCGGCAATTTATTAGAGCGTGTTCACATAAAATCAGTATGCAGATTTTTGTGCATAATTTTGTTGCCTGCAAGGCAAAATTTTGCAGGAATATGGTCATATTTC
>CANEHP010000100.1 GCA_947427325.1 uncultured Clostridia bacterium
CTCTCTCCTCGGGAGCCTTGTCGATCATATCATATGCTTCAAACTGAGCATAGCACTTGAGTGCGAGTACCTTTGTGATAGCAGCGGTAAGAGTGGTCTTGCCGTGGTCAACATGACCGATAGTACCAATGTTTACGTGGGGCTTGGTACGTTCAAATTTCTGTTTAGCCATTAGTTTTTTCCTCCTAAAAGATTTGGGTTTGTCTTACCCTTAATTGTACCAAATTTTTTTGTCAATTACAAGTGTTTTTTGTAAAATATTTTGAAACTTTCAAAATTTTTGATTGTTTTTTGCTTAATCCTTGCTTCTGGACTTCATAATTCCGTCGGCAATGTTCTTGGGAACTTGTACATAGCTGTGAGGCTCCATTACATACTGTCCTCTTCCCTGAGTCTTGGAACGCAGGTCATTGGAGTAGCCGAACATTTCCGACAGAGGAACAAGCGCTTCGATCTGCTTAGCGCCGCTTCTGTCCTCAAAGCCCTGAACAAGTCCTCTGCGTGAGTTCAGGTCGCCGATTACGTCGCCCATATAATCCTCGGGAACAATTACAACTACCTTCATAATAGGCTCGAGGATAACGGGGTTAGCCTTGCGGCAGGCCTCCTTGAGAGCCATAGAGCCGGCAATCTTAAACGCCATTTCCGAAGAGTCGACTTCATGATAGGAACCGTCGTAAAGCGTTACCTTTAAGTCAACGGTGGGGAAGCCCGCAAGCACGCCCGCCTGCATTGCGCCCTGAATACCTGCGTCAACTGCGGGGATATATTCCTTGGGGATTGCGCCGCCCACAACGTTGTTAATGAACTCGTAGCCCTTGCCGCTTTCGTTAGGCTCAACATGGAGCTTAACATGACCGTACTGACCCTTACCGCCTGACTGACGGGCATACTTGGTATCAACATCGGTAGCCGACGTAATGGTTTCCTTATATGCGACCTGAGGTGCGCCTACGTTAGCCTCAACCTTAAATTCACGAAGAAGTCTGTCAACGATGATTTCAAGGTGAAGCTCGCCCATGCCTGCGATAATTGTCTGACCTGTTTCCTCGTCTGTCCATGTTCTGAAGGTGGGGTCTTCCTCTGCAAGCTTTGCAAGAGCAAGAGCCATCTTTTCCTGACCTGCCTTTGTCTTTGGCTCGATAGCCAAATCGATAACGGGATCCGGGAATTCCATGGATTCAAGGATAACGGGGTGATTTTCATCACAAAGGGTATCGCCTGTGGTTGTGTTCTTAAGACCCACAGCTGCCGCAATATCGCCGCAGTAGCAAACCTCAAGGTCCTTTCTGTGGTTAGCGTGCATCTGGAGAATACGTCCCATACGCTCCTTCTTGCCCTTGGTGGCGTTGAGCATGGAAGAACCCGCTTCAACTATACCGGAGTAAACTCTGAAAAAGCAAAGCTTGCCCACAAAGGGGTCGGTTGCGATTTTAAACGCAAGAGCGGAGAAGGGTTCGCTGTCTCCCGCTTTTCTGTCCGTTTCCTCGCCTGTTTCGGGATCTGTACCCTTAATGGCGGGAATATCGAGAGGTGAAGGCATATAGTCCACAATAGCGTCAAGAAGCTTCTGAACGCCCTTGTTCTTGTAGGACGTGCCGCAGGTTACGGGGACGATCTTGTTGTCAATAGTGCCCTTGCGCAGGCATCTCTTGATTTCCTCGGTGGTGATTTCCTCACCCTCAAGGTACTTGTTCATTATCTCCTCGTCCTGCTCGGCGATAGCTTCGAGAAGCTGTTCTCTGTACTCGTTGGCCTTTTCCTTCATATCCTCGGGGATTTCCTCGACTCTCATGTCCTTGCCCAGATCGTCGTAATAAACGTCTGCGTTCATTTCAACAAGGTCGATTATTCCTCTGAATGTGTCTTCCGCACCGATAGGAAGCTGAATGGGAACGGGATTTGTCTTAAGTCTTTCCTTCATCATCTTCACTACGTTGTAGAAATCCGCACCCATAATGTCCATTTTATTTATATAGGCCATTCTGGGCACCTGATACTTGTCCGCTTGACGCCAAACCGTTTCCGACTGAGGCTCAACGCCTCCCTTTGCGCAGAATACGGTAACAGAACCGTCAAGCACTCTCAGTGAACGCTCTACCTCAACGGTAAAGTCCACGTGACCGGGAGTATCGATAATATTGATTCTGTGTTCTTTCCAATAAGCAGTTGTAGCGGCGGAGGTGATTGTGATACCTCTTTCCTGCTCCTGCTCCATCCAGTCCATTGTTGCAGATCCGTCGTGAGTTTCACCTATCTTATGGTTGATGCCCGTATAAAACAGGATACGCTCGGTGGTGGTGGTTTTACCTGCGTCAATGTGCGCCATAATACCGATATTACGGGTCATTTCGAGAGTTACATCTCTTGCCATATTTCCTCCGTTCTACCGATTACCACTTGTAATGTGCAAAAGCCTTGTTAGCTTCAGCCATTCTGTGAGTATCATCGCGCTTCTTGCAAGATGCGCCCTGACCGTTTACTGCGTCAAGGATCTCATTTGCAAGTCTTTCTTTCATTGTCTTTTCATTTCTTTTTCTGCTGAACATTGTTATCCATCTTAAGCCCAATGTTCTGCGTCTGTCAGGGCGAACCTCCATAGGCACCTGATAGGTGGAGCCGCCTACACGGCGAGCCTTAACCTCTAACTGAGGCATAATATTCTCCATAGCCTGCTCAAATACTTCAAGGGGTTCTTTACCCGTTTTGGCGCCTACAATTTCAAATGCGCCGTAAACAATCTTCTGGGCTACGCCCTTTTTACCGTCAAGCATGATATTGTTGATAAGTCTTGTTACCAGCTCCGAATTATACATAGGATCGGGCAAAACCTCACGCTTGGGTACATTACCTCTTCTTGGCACTTTATTCCCTCCTTCATAAATTTTCGCCGCAGCTTTGCGGCAATGAATTCATCGGTACTCGAAAGCGCAGCGGTCAAACCGCTTTCTCCCGCCGTCCATTGTGTAAAAAGAGGCGACTACATAAGAGCGAAATTCCCTGATTGTCTTAATGTATATAACCTCCCACAAATGTGGCAGTGATTTTTTTTAGTTACGCTTTACTTTTTACCGGCCTTAGGACGCTTTGCTCCATACTTGGATCTGCCCTGCATTCTTACGTCGACGCCCTGTGTGTCGAGAGTTCCTCTGATGATGTGATAACGCACACCGGGGAGATCCCTTACACGTCCGCCTCTGATAAGAACAACGCTGTGCTCCTGAAGCTTATGTCCGATTCCGGGAATGTAAGCGGTAACCTCGTAACCGTTGGAAAGTCTTACTCTGGCGATTTTACGCATTGCGGAGTTAGGCTTTTTGGGGGTACTTGTTCTTACTGCCGTGCAGACGCCTCGCTTCTGAGGAGAAGGCATATCGTTGGTTTCCTTCTTCAAAGTGTTAAGGTTTTTCTGCAAAGCAGGCGCCTTAGACTTTTTAGTGGATAACTCTCTGCCTTTTCTTACAAGCTGATTAAAGGTTGGCAATTCAGTTACACCTCCTGTTAAAATTTTGCCTTTGGCAGCGACATATGTCAAAAGGGCATACTATCCCTGCGCAAGCTTTATTATTATAAACAAAAAAGCGGTAAAAGTCAATATTTTCCCTTTACCCGAGAAAAATTTCGTAGCTTTTACCGCAAAATATGTTTTTTTAACGCTTGTTTTGTGCAATTTGCCTATTGGATTTAGGCGCTAAGCTCCTTTCCGGCCCTGCACACAAGCCCTTTACTTTCCCCTTGTATTAAGCAGCGAGGGCGAGCTTCCGCAGGAAACGGAAATAGAGGTGATTATTTTATTGGGATTTGATTTAGGCACAATTCTGTTAAACTCATAAATTTTTGCCTTTTTTGTTTTCCGCTTGATGTTTTCCCTCATGGCGGATTTTTTCTTTCCCTCAAGGCGCAGCCTTTCTTCCTTGCGCTTGCTGCGTTTTTCCTCTAATTTCGCCTGCTTCTTTTTCTTTTTTGCCTTTTTCTTCAAAAGCTTATCCTGCATTTCCCGCATACGCTCCAAGCTTCCCTTTTTGGCTTTTCTTTCGGTTTTAACCACCGACCAGCTGCTGATTGAGCCGTCCTTTTCTATTCTCCAGCCTCTTGAAACAATGGTTTTCCCCTGCTGCTTGCAGCTTCGTTCAAACTGCTTGTCGAGCTTTTTCATGGTTTCGATTTCATCGGCGTATTTTTTCAGCATTTCGGGGTCGTCCCTTATTGTGTTCATAAATTCGGGGTCGATCATTATGACGGATTTTTTTCCCGACCTTATGCCGTAGGAATAAAGGCTGCTGTCGCTGCCGCAGCGGACTATCGAATAACCGCCGCTTGCTGCGGCTTTTCTGAAATACTCATAGGCTGCCGCCAGTTCCCTTGCTTTTTTGGCTTCCTCGTCGTTATAAGCGGTAAAATCCGCCTTATCGGTGTTGGATGGCTTGGATGCGCCGCCGCTTTTGTCTGCGGACGGAACGAAGGAATCAAAGCCGTCGTATCTTCTTCTGCCGACATTGTTCCCTTGATTCTGCGAAAAGCTTCCATTATCGGATCTCTTGCAGCTTTTATTTGATTCGCAATATTTTGCCGCCGTATTTTCAAATCCGTCATGATTTCTTCTCCATGCGTCGGCGTTTTCCTTGGAGGAAGCTTGCTGAGAGCGGCTTTTTGCGTCAAGGGCGGCGGACTTAAAGCCGTAATATGCCTGACGGTAGATGTTTACAGCATTGTTTATTGATGTGTTTATGCCGTTCACCGAAACTCCTCCTTTACATATAATTTCTCTTATATTTATTATCGGCGTGTTTTACGAAAACTTAATACTAATTCTTAATCGTCTTATACAAATTCTCGTCTAAAAATGGAAAAAGATTTGCGTGGATGATTTTTGCAAGACAAGGACAACAACGCAGTATGGCGAAAATCAGACCGCAAGGATTGTTTATTTTTAGACGAGAATTAGTATAAAACAAGCAGCTTTTTACGCAAAAATGCCGCCCACCCTTGTGGACGGCATTAAAAATATCAACGGACAACAAACCGGCAGTTAAATCTCCTCGATGACCTCCGAAGCCACGTCATGATCCTCGCTTCCCATTCCCGTACCCGCAGGAATAAGCTTACCGATAATAACATTTTCCTTTAAGCCCAACAGAGGATCGACCTTGCCGTGAATAGCGGCTTCGGTAAGAACTCTTGTCGTCTCCTGGAAGGAAGCGGCAGCAAGGAAGCTGTCGGTGGCAAGAGAAGCCTTGGTAATACCCAAAATAACGGGGGAGATGGTGGGGAACTCGATTTCCTCGCCGTTGCTACGGCGTTCTTCAAGGCTCTTAACAATCTTTACATACTCGTTTTTATCCACAACAGCGCCGGGGAGCAAATATGAACTGCCCGGAGCTTCGATTTTCACCTTTCTCATCATCTGACGGACAATAACTTCAATATGCTTATCGTTAATATCAACGCCCTGTAAGCGGTAAACCTTCTGCACCTCGGAGATAATGTAGTTCTGAACCGCTTCTTCGCCGTTTACTTCAAGGATATCGTGAGGATTTATAGAGCCTTCGGTGATGGAATCGCCTCTTTCGATGTGATCCCCTTCCTCAACCTTCATTCTGTAACCGAAAGGAACGGTATAGTCCCCTACCTCGCCTTCGTCAGAGGTAACAATTACGTGTCTTGCCTTTTTAATTTCCTCTATATGAACAGTACCCGTAACTCTGGAAAGGATTGCGCTGTTCTTGGGCTGTCTGCTTTCGAACAGTTCAACTACACGGGGCAAACCCTGGGTGATATCCTCTGCCGACGCAATACCGCCGGTGTGGAAGGTTCTCATGGTAAGCTGCGTACCCGGCTCGCCTATGGACTGTGCCGCAATTACGCCTACTGCCTCGCCGATCTGAATGGGATTGCCGTTGGCAAGAGAGTGTCCGTAGCACTTTGCGCATACGCCGTGAGCTGCCTTACAGCCTAATACGGAGCGAATCTTTATTCTCTCGATTCCCATGGAAACGATCTTCTTTGCGTCCTCGTCGTTAAGGAGCTTATCCTTTGAAATCACCAAATCGCCGTTGCTGTCATACAAATCGTGAAGCAGGTATCTGCCTACAAGTCTTTCGGACAGCGGCTCGATTACACGCTTGCCCTCGGTGATTTCGTATACTTCAATGCCCTCGTCGGTGCCGCAGTCGTCCATTCTGATAATGACTTCCTGCGATACGTCTACGAGACGGCGGGTAAGGTAGCCCGAGTCGGCGGTTCTCAGAGCTGTATCCGCCAAGCCCTTTCTTGCGCCTCTTGAAGAAATAAAGTATTCCAAAACATTCAGACCTTCACGGTAGTTGGCTCTGATGGGAATCTCAATGGTTTCGCCCGAGGTATTGGCAATAAGTCCTCTCATACCCGCAAGCTGCTTGATCTGGCTGGCAGAACCGCGGGCGCCCGAGTCCGCCATCATAAAGATCGGGTTATATTGATCCAGGTTAGCGGTAAGCGCATCGGAAACCTGATCGGTAGTTCTGTTCCAAACGGTCAGAACCGCATTTTTACGCTCCTGATTGGAGATAAAGCCCATTTGGTAATCATCGTTGATAACCTGGATTTCCTCATCCGCCTCCTCCAGCAGCTGCTTTTTCTGAGGAGGAATTGATGCGTCGCAAACGGCAACGGTAATTGCCGATTTTGTAGAATACTTGTAGCCCAATGCCTTGATTTTGTCAAGCATTTGCGCAGTAATAACAGGACCGTGAACCTTTATGCACTTGTCAATGATCTGTCCTAACTGCTTTTTGCCCACCTTAAAGTCTATTTCAAGCCTTACGGCATTTTTGGGATCTGTACGGTCCACAAAGCCCAAATCCTGAGGAATATGCTCGTTAAAGATAATTTTTCCTACCGTGGTATCTATTATTCCGTTAACAACTGTATCGTCAATAATCTTTGTGTTGCGCACCTTAATAGCGGAATGTATTGTTATATCACCGTTCTGATAAGCCATAAGGGCTTCGTTGAAGTCACGGTAAATACCGCCCTCGCCCTTTTCTCCCGCCTTATTGATGGTAAGGTAATATGAGCCCAGCACCATATCCTGTGTAGGAACGGTAACAGGTCTGCCATCGGAAGGCTTTAACAGGTTTTTGGCAGCTAACATCAAGGTTCTCGCTTCGTTCTGCGCTTCCACGGACAAGGGGAGGTGAACCGCCATCTGGTCGCCGTCAAAGTCTGCGTTAAAGGCAGTACAGCAGAGAGGGTGCAGCTTGATCGCCCTGCCCTCTACCAAAACGGGAGAAAACGCCTGAATACCCAGTCTGTGAAGGGTAGGTGCACGGTTAAGGAGTACGGGGTGATCCTTGATTACATCTTCAAGAACGTCCCAAACCTCGTCGTTGGCGCGGTCTACCATCTTTCTTGCGCTCTTTATATTGCTTGCCTTGCCCCTTTTAACCAATTCCTTCATTACAAAGGGCTTAAACAGCTCAATAGCCATTTCCTTGGGCAGTCCGCACTGATCCATTCTTAAATCGGGGCCTACGACGATAACCGAACGACCCGAATAATCGACACGCTTACCCAAAAGGTTCTGTCTGAAACGTCCCTGTTTGCCCTTTAACATATCGGAAAGGGATTTAAGAGGTCTGTTGGAAGGACCTGTTACGGCTCTTCCGTGTCTGCCGTTGTCAATAAGGGCGTCCACAGCCTCCTGAAGCATACGCTTTTCGTTTCTGACAATTATATCGGGGGCTTTAAGCTCCTGCATTCTTTTAAGACGGTTGTTTCTGTTGATAACCCGTCTGTACAAATCGTTAAGGTCGGAGGTGGCAAATCTGCCGCCGTCCAGCAACACCATAGGACGGATATCGGGGGGGATTACGGGGATTACGTCCATAATCATCCACTCGGGACGGTTTCCGCTTTGTCTGAAGGCTTCCACTACGTCAAGTCTTTTCAGCAGCTTTAGTCTCTTTTGTCCCTGAGAGCCTTCCAGCTCGGATTTAAGCTCATCGGAAAGCTTGTCAAGGTCGATTTCCTCAAGCAAAGTCTTAATTGCCTCTGCTCCCATTCCTGCGCTGAAATCGTCCTCATAGCGCTCCCGCATATCGTTGTATTCCTTTTCGGACAAAAGCTGTCCCTTTACAAGAACATTTGAAGCCTCTCCGGGGTCGGTAACGATATACTTTGTGAAGTAGAGCACCTCCTCCAATCTTTTGGGGGAAATATCAAGCATCTGACCTATTCTTGAAGGAGTGCCTCTGAAATACCAAATGTGGGAAACGGGCGCAGCCAGCTCGATGCTGCCCATACGCTCGCGCCTTACCTTGCTGCGTGTAAC
>CANEHP010000101.1 GCA_947427325.1 uncultured Clostridia bacterium
CTCGACAAAATTTGCTCGAAAATCCGCACACCATTCCTATGAGAACAAGTTCTAACCGTTGATCAAATCTCTAACCGCTTCACCGCAGATCATCAGCCCCGCAACCGAAGGCACAAAGCTTACGCTTGCGGGAGGATGGCAGTTTACGGCAGGCGGCTCTTCGGAATAAAGCACCTTCAGGCTGTCAACGCCCAGCTTTCTTAAATCATGGCGCATAACTCTTGCCAAGGGACACTTTGAGGTTTTATAAATATCGGTGATAACCAGCTTTGACGGATCTAACTTGTTACCCGTGCCCATGGAGCTTATAACGGGAACATTAAGCTGTCTGCACCTCATAATAATTGCTTTTTTTCCCTTAACATCGTCAATGGCGTCAACCGCATAATCGCATTTTCCAAGGGGAAGCTCCTCTATATTATCAGAATTTACAAACATTTTTCTTGAATCGATTTTGCACTTAGGGTTTATATCCGTACAGCGGATTTTTGCAAGCTCCGATTTGTCCCGACCTATTGTGCTTTGCAGGGCGTACAGCTGGCGGTTGATATTGGAGGGGGAAATCACGTCGCCGTCAACAAGGAGCAGAGAGCCTATTCCCGCCCTTACCAGACCCTCGGTGACGTAAGAGCCTACTCCGCCTAATCCGAACACCGCCACGGTACTGTTTTTCAGCTTGTTTACGGCTTCCTCCCCTAAAAGCGAGCGGGTTCGGGAAAACATATCTTCCATTACCTCTCCTTTACCGCAAAAACAGGGTAGCCATCTTCATAATTCTTTACCATTTCGGGATTTCTTTCCGCCTCTTCAAATATTTTCGGAGCAATTTTTGCCGCAAACTCGGAAATCCTGTTTACAGGCAAAGAAGAAACGGACTCGCAAACAGGGGAAAGGGTAAGCAAAAGCAAATTCCCCTTTTTCATTACTCTGAAAGGCCATATGCGGCAGTCGTAGGGCTTTTCCTCGCCCAAAGCACAGCCCTTTTCGGTCAAAAGGGGGCAGGTGCATAAGCCCTTTTTGTCAAATTCGGCGTCAATAACCTTACAGCCTGCGTTTTCATGGGTCTTTTTCAGCTTTATTTCAGGATAATCCTTTTCAAGCCTTGCCGCAAGGTCGGATGTTATCAAGGGCATTTCCCAAACGTCCGTTTTGTCGAAAACGCAGCATACCCTGCAATTAGCACATTCCTTTCGGGAAAGAATTTCTGTAAGCATTTTATAATCTCCTGTTTTGTTTAAGCGATCCGCCTAAGGGACTTTTTATAAATCGGCGCCCCCTGCCGAATTAGAGCGTGTTCATATAAAATCAGTATGCAGATTTTCGTGCATATTTTCGTGCATAATTTTGTTGCCTGCAAGGCAAAATTTTGCAGGAATATGGTCATATTTCAAAAAATTTTAACACACGATGTGTTCAGTCATTTGCCCAAAGCCGACGCAAGGAGGCGTCGGCATCAAAGCAAATGACGAAACGAAGCAGGTGGCAAAATTTGCCGAAAAGATGCATGCTGAGCTTTGTGTGAACACGCTCTCTATTTGTCGAAGCTTTGCAGCTCTCTGTAGAGGCGGCTTATCGGAAGCCCCATTACATTATAATAATCGCCCTTTATTCCCTTGATAAAAAGAGAGCCTTTGCCCTGTATTCCGTAAGCTCCCGCCTTATCCATAGGCTCGCCGCTTTGTACATACAAATCAATTTCATTTTTTGTAAGGGGATAAAATTCCACATCCGTCCGTACTGCAAAGGAACGCCTTGCCTTGCCGTTCCGGGCTATAACCACCGCCGTGATTACCTGATGAGTATTCCCCGAAAGAGCTTTTAGCATTCCTTTTGCTTCATCGGAATCCTTTGGCTTACCCAAAGGCGCATTGCCGCAAAACACCATAGTGTCCGCACCGATAACAAGGTCATCGGCATGGTTTTCGGAAACCTCCTCCGCCTTTTGCCGAGCAACATAAATAACCGCCTTGTCTGCGGGCAGCGTCATATCCAATTTTTCCTCATTTACAGCGGGAATAACCGTAAATTTTTTTGTTATATATGACAGCAGCTCTCTGCGGCGGGGCGACGCACTGGCAAGTATAAGGCTCATTTCTTTTTAGTTCCTTTTTCCGTGCGGTAATCATCGCCAAATTTCCTTTGGTAGTTTTCAATGCACTGTCCGATAATTTCAACGGCAGCCTTTTGCCCCATAACCTCGTTTACGGCGGTACGCTTGTTTTCAAGCTGCTTGTACACGGTAAAAAAATGCTGCATTTCTTGAAATATATGCTGTGGCAGGGCTTCTATGCTTCTGTAGGAATTAAAGGTGGGATCCTCAAAAGGTATGGCAATGATTTTTTCGTCGTTTTTCCCGTTATCCACCATAGTGATTACTCCGATAGGATAACATTGCACCAAAACCATTGGGCTGATAGGCTCGTTACAAAGTACAAGAACATCAAGAGGGTCGCCGTCGTCCGCCAGGGTTTTGGGTATAAAGCCGTAGTTTGCGGGATAATGGGTTGAGGTGTACAAAATGCGGTCAAGAATCAGTATGCCGCTTTCCTTGTCCAGCTCGTACTTATTTTTACTTCCCTTGGATATTTCTATTATTGCAAGAAAGTCTTGAGGGGAAATGCGCTTCGGATTAATATCATGCCATACGTTCATAAGGTTACTCCTTTTAGGACAAAATGCCCCGTTATACTCCTTTTCGTTCTGATTTCAGGCAAAAACACGGATAAAGCGGCAGGCGGGGAGTTTATAATAATGAAAGTGCATTTACAGGCGCATTCGGATATCGGGAAAAGGCTAAAAAGGCAGAGACTCCCGTCTAAGGGATTTGTTCGTGTTTTTATCGGAATTTAGTTTTATTGTAGCATAATTCGGAGGATATTTCAACAGTTTTTTGTCGGCGGGTTCTTTTTTATACTTTTTGCTCAAAGCATTTCATCAAGTTTTCGTTACTCTCGCACAAATATCCGCAAAGGGTAAGCGAATCGGTAATCAGTTCCGCCGTATGTTCATACTTCCACGGATTTTCCCGATTTTTCGGGTAATGTTAGTCTGTCAAAAATACAATAACAAAACAAGGCAAGCACATTATAATGCTGTACTTGCCTTGTTATTTAACAAATTCTCCCGATCCCTAAGCCTTAAGAACTTGTTCTCATAGAAATTGACACGCATCTGAGAACAAGTTCTAATAGCTGCGGTGCTCCACGCTCAGACTCTCGTAATCCACAAAATAAACTCCGTCATCGTCGGCATAAAACGCACGGTCATCATAAGAGATTTCACTGTCCCCGATAACGGCAACCGTTGTGCCGCTGTCTGTGGTGAACACAACTTTATTATCGCTTGCATAACAAAAAGAATTTACCTTCGTATCCGAAATTTTTCTTGTACCCTCCGGCGTAATCAAATACGGACATTTATCCTCTTTGCCGGACACGGCTATTGCGCCGTCCCCCACAACATATGATCTTATCGGAAAATCACAGACTATCGTATCGTCGCTGTTAAAATAAAGGATGCCTTCGTCTTCGTGCGTGTAATATATTCCTTCATCCGTAACGGTCATATCGCCTCGTTTGATTCCCTCAAGCAGCTTTGTCTTTTTTCCGCTTGACGTGTCGATACATAAAATATGATCGCTTCTGCCAAAGTACAGCTTGTTGTCGGCAAATGTAAAATTGGTGCTCGGATCCGTAATTTCCGGGTCGGTCAGAAGCCAGGCGGGAATATTTATAATGTCGTTAAGTCCCATCATACCGTCAATATCGGATTCCTTGCCAAATACATAAATCAATTTTTCGGAAAGGTCGTCAAGGTTTACAGCTTTTACGTAAATTGACTGAGTGTGGTAATCGGGATTTATATGCTCCGTAACTATTGCATAATTTCCGTATATTTGATGAACGTTCCTTTCCGTAAACGGGGTTGGGTTTATGGAAAATATCTCGTCTCTTTCCTTGCTGTATACGTTCTCGGAACTGGCTTCCACCAGAATATAGTCGCTTCCGTTCTCCTTGGGCAATGTGCTGCTGCACCCCGAAAAAAGCATTAAAGCAACAAGAGGTAAAACAAGCGCTTTTCTTTTTTTGATCTTCGGAAATTTCAGCCCGTTGCCCGAAAAAATCAGAATAGAAAAATAAATTGCGGCAGCGGTAATCAGCAGCGCCAAAATCACATTTAAAATGATCTCGCTTTGACTCAGCGCCTTAAAATTATACACGGGATTTTCGGAATCTGCCGTTGCATCGTCAATACGCGATCCATAAAACATTTGTTCTCCCTGCAAAAACGATATGGGAAAAGGAAGTCTCAGTCTGGTTTCGGTATCGTCGAAAATATAAAGAGGGATAAGTATTATCGAAAAGCACACTCCAAGGCAGTTTACCGAATTTCTTATAACCACCGCCGCAAGAATACACAAACTGCAAAACAGCAAATATCCCACAATATGAAGCAGTATGGAAATAAAACAGGTCTGCGCCCCGGTCAGCTCAAACTCCGTTGTCAGATAGAAGCTGCCGCATTCAGCCAGCGGCCAATCGTCAAAGGAAAGAGTTATGCCGTATATCAGTATCCGAAGAAGATCCGCTATAACGGCGCCGGACAAAACAAATCCCATGTTGAGCATAACCTTTTTCGCCGCAAGCCCGGCTCTTCCGTTTGCCGAAGTCAGATTGTAAATCTGCATATTGAATTTGTACTCGTTTACCCATATTTTTAAGGTCGCAACACAGGTAAATATCAATAACGCCCAGTTCAGCGAGCTGCTGTCCAAAATCATATGCCATGCCGAACGATATTTAGCAAAAAAAATCATATCAAGAAGAGAATCACTGAAGACTCTGTCGCCGATATCCACCGGTTTGACCGATGCTGATAACGCATATAAGGCGTCCACAGCTATTACGGCAATAAGCAGCAAAGCAAGACGGTTTTTTATCAGCTGTTTTTTCAGTTCCTGTCTAAACATTTTTCACCCCACCTCTTTTCCTCGACGCTCCCTTCAGGGAAGACAATGCCATTACCGTACAAACCGCCAGCGCAGTAATAATAAGCACACACAGTGCCGTTGCACCGATAAATATCACAGGCTCGGAAAAGATATTCATGGCGTCATATCTTTTCAGATACTTTGGCGCTGTGATGGGCACAAGGGGGTTAAAAAGATTTATCCACCTTTTGCTATCGGATAAACAGTATGTTTTGCAAACGATCATTGCCATAAACAAAGCAAAGGATGCAATTACCGATAATATGGGCGTTTTCAGTATGACGGTTATTGCAGACGTTACGGCGGTTATACACAAAAAGCCCAAAATGCGGAAAAGAAAATACAGTATGATAAACTGCCAGATGGGCATGGTAAGGGGAGTGCTGAAATAACTGCTCAAAGAATAAAGGGGCTGCTCAAGACCGTCTATTCTAAGCAAAACCATAAAGGAGATCAAATCGATAACAAAAAACAAAAGCGTAAGCGCAAGGGTATAAAGGCTTGACGCTATCAGCTTTGCGGCGGCGGATTTCCCTTTTCCGTTAACCGAGGATTCAAGGTAAACGTCCGCTCCCGCATCCCTATCGGCAGTGAAAATCAAAACCGTTCCCAGTATCAGCAAAATAATGCATAAAACCGAGGAAAATTTATAGTCAAAGAAATCGCTTATGCCTTTGTTGTTGGTAAGAGCAGTCAGCTCTCTGCTGCTGTAAATTTCTGTTGCTTTTTGATTTATTTTTTTATAATAGTCGTTTATGAAATCCTTTTTCAGCAGCTCCTCGGACTCCGATACAAGCTTGGAAAAATTATCGGAATAGTCCGCAAGCCTTTTAGCTTCATCCGCCAGCTCGATAAAAATCATAGCGTCGCCGAAAGCATATCCGCAGTAGTATTTATCCGGATCGTATTTTAGGCTGTAGTTTCCCGAAGCGGCCAGCTCCTGCGCCTGTGACTTCATTCGGTATATTTCATTCAGCTTTTCCTCTGTCAGCTCTCCGCCGTAAAGCTTTAAAACGGTGTATTTTGCTCTGTTAAACATTCCGTCGTTGAGTCCGCCGTCGGCGTAAATATTATAATGCCTTACGATATTTATTATATTAAACAAGCACATAAAGGCTATTATAACCATCAGCGATTTTTTAATAAACAGCTTTTTTAATTCAAAGCGTGAAAGAGTAAGAATTTTTTTCATTGCTCCACATCCTTTTCAGCGCCGTCCGTTTTCATGCTGTCTAAGTAGTACAAAAACACATCGTCAAGCTTGGGCGTTACCGAAACAGCGTTTTCGGCAGGAGGCCCGTCGGAAATTATCCTCATTCCCAGCATATGCGAGATCTCGCTGACCTTATGTTTTTTTATGTATCGGGGCAGATCAAAATCACCGCCTTGCGGCGAATACTGCCATACCTTTCCCTCTATGCTTTTGCAAAGCTCGTCGCAGGGCATATCCTTTATAATTTTTCCTTCGTTAAGCAATATGATTCTTTCCGCCATATATTCCACGTCGGAAACTATATGAGTTGCTATCAGAATTATCCTGTCGGTGCCAAGCTGAGAAATTATATTGCGAAACCGTATTCTTTCAATAGGGTCAAGTCCCGCCGTAGGCTCGTCAAGGATAAGTATTTCGGGATCGTTTGACATGGCGGCGGCTATGGCAAGGCGCTGTCTCATTCCGCCCGAAAATGCGCCGACCTTTTTATCCCTGCTGTCGTAGAGGTTTACGAAATTAAGCAGCTCGTTTCCCCTCTCCTTGTTTTCGACGCCCTTTAACGCCGCCATATATTCCATAATTTCCGCAGCGGTGTAATTGGGATAAAATTTAGGATATTGGGGCATAAAGCCTATTGAGTTATAGTAAGCCTTTCCCGATTTAGCCTTATCCACACCGTTAATACTGATATTCCCGCAGTCGGCGCTTAATATTCCCGCTATAATGTTGATTAAAGTGGTTTTGCCTGCGCCGTTTGGCCCCAAAAGACCGTATACTCCGTCGGACATTTTTGCGGAAAAGCTGTCCAATACTGTTTTTTTGCCGTAGCTTTTACTTATGCCGTTTATTTCCAGCTGAGCCATTAAGAACCTCCAATTCTAAAATCCTACAGTCGAATGTTTCATATATTTTCAAGGCCCGGTAATTATATTACCGTCAGTGTCAAGTTCATGTTCAAACGTTATAAGCCTTTTTATTATCCCTACGCATTAGCCTCTGTTTCAGCTTTCATCAGCCGCTAATTCATCCTCTCTTTCTTCCCACACTTTTTTCATTTCAGCCTCTATTTCATCCTTATCCCCTATAATCAAAAGCCTGGAATCGTTTTTTTCCAAACGCTCGCCTTCTTCTACATAGGCGGCTACATTGTCAGGGTCGTAAGGAGCAGCAATCATATAAATGTGATTAAGCCCGGATAATTTTGAAACATCAATATTTGCGGTAATTTTTGTCAAATGTTCCCGATCTACTTCACATAAGGCATAATAATTATCTCCGAAGGCTTTTTGCAGCTCATGATTTACATATATTCCCACAAGGAACTTTCCGCCCTTACCGCATGCGCTGATAGTTAAGGTAAGATCATTTTCGGTAATATAATAGCTATCTAATGTATCTTCGTCTGCCTGATACAGCTTAAAAAGATTATGTTTGTCAAGTCTGTTTACCATATTGCCGTCGCTGTCTTTTTCAATGTATTTTTTTTCATATTCCTCGGTCATTTCGGTTTTAATGCATTCGGTGGATATTTTGTGGTATTCGCTTTCGGGTGCGTCTTGGTTTATGGTTAGCTCATAAGGCCATAGGCAAGATATTTTGTGATGAGCTCCAAAACTGACATAAAAATAATCCTCAAGCATATAGTCAGGCGTAATCATTGAAACAACGCTGACGATTGCCTTTTCTCCCTTTTTACAGTTATATGGCGTAAAATGCAGTGTCACATCTATAGTCTCGCCTTCGGATAGTTCATAAACGTGATAGGGCTTTTTATCCGGATATTCATCTGTGCTGTAATCGTTTCTTTCTCCGTTTACATATAAAAGAAAGGCTTGATCAAATGCCTGTCCGCCGTTTTCTATTTCAAATGTAACAGTCAGCTCTTCACCGTTATATTCGCTTAATTCCTTGTTCACCCTGGATATTGTGCCACCATAATTCATATTCTCTTCCCATGGCTTTGGTTTATCTGTTTCCGCCCCTGTAACGCTGATATTATCTGTTGTTGACCCTGTAACGTCGTCAATGCTATCTTTTTGTACAGGCTGAGAACAGGAGGTAAAGAGAAGCATTGCGGCTAAAAAAGCCGAAGAGAA
>CANEHP010000102.1 GCA_947427325.1 uncultured Clostridia bacterium
AACTACCTGCTGAGCCGAACCGACCGCAACGCCGAGCTTTGCCAGCTTAATAAGCTCTAAATCATTGTTGTAATCTCCTACACCCACGGTAAAAGCGTCTGTTCTGCCCATTATTCTTAAAAGCTGCCCAAAACCGCTGCCTTTGTTTACTCCCTCGGGAAGCATCTCATAATAATGATTTTCACTGCGCACCCAATGAGCGCTGTCTAAAAATTTCGGTCTTGCATTAACGTAATCGATTATATTCCGAATAGTTTCGGGAGGATATGCAATTAAGACCTTTAGCCAATCATCGCTTTCTATTTCATCAACACTGCAAAGTATGGGCTGTACAGATTCAAGCGCCAAATGCTCTCTTTCAATTTGGTTTATGGAAGGAACATAAACCTTATCTTCACAAAGCACTTCCACAGCTATGTCAGGAAATTCTCTTATAAGCTCCTTGACAATATCCCTTGATGAAGGCTTTAAGCTACTGTGCCACAAAAATTTATCTTCTTTAAAATCATAAACCGCCGAGCCGTTAAATATAACCGCAGGAACATCCAAGCCTACACGCTCTGCCACAGGATATGCCATTGAATATCCCCGTCCCGTTGCAAGGGTAAAAGTACCGCCCTTACTGCGAAATCTGTTGATGGCGTTCATATCCTTTTCGGTTATTTTTTTATCATCTGTCAGTAAAGTGCCGTCTAAATCGGTCATTATTATTACTTTACCGAAATCCATTCCGATGCCCTCCGCCTAAACTTTTAATAAAAATACAAACTATAAATATAACATTACTATATTTCCTTTAGTCTTTTCCATTGATCAAAATCAAAATTTATCTTTAATAATTCCCCTTTACCGACTTTTGTCATTTGTTTTTCCAATGTATTGCTTCTCTGCATATTGCTTCTGTCAAGAAATTCCATATCTGCTTTTTCAAGCGTCTCCATTCCAAGAAGGACCTCGGCTATCTTTGTTCCGATGAGTTTATCTGCGGAAAGCGAACACGAGAGAAAACGTATAGAGGATTGCGTGAGACTCTCGATATCGTCCAGCTTGTGCAGCTCGTAAATCTTTAACGCAAATAAGTTCGGAAGCTTGCTGAAATCGGGAAGCTTTTCCACGGCAGGCAGCGACATCAGATAAAGCTTTTTTAACCCCACAGCTTTTTCTAAAAAGGATAAATCCGAAAGCCTGCGCATTTGCATAATCTCAAGATACTCTATTTTATCCGTCAGCAGCGAGGAAAAACCGGGATTTATCTGATTGTAGGCAGATAGGCTTTTAAGTGTAGGAACGCAGAGTTTTGACAAATCGACATTAGCGGAAAGAATTATTTTTAAATCGGTCAGCTGTTTTAACTCTGAAATTCCGTCAACATTTCCAATATCGCCGTTTATAAAAAGTGTTTCAACATTGCTGTACTCCGATAAAAAGTCAAGATTAGCTCTTTTATTTCTTGCATAAATGCGCAAATATTTAACTTTATCAGCAGTAAGACCGGCTAAATCAACGGTTACTTCATTTTTTCCGATTTCGATTGTACCTATTCTGTCGCACATAACATTTCACCCATACTGAATCTAAAACATATATTCCATCGTTATAATAACTCACAACGCAACTTTTATTTTATGCTTTTCAGAAATTTTTCAAAATATTCCGGCAGCTCCGAATCAAACTCCATATACTTCCGTGTTATCGGATGCAGAAAGCCTATTTTCTTTGCATGGAGGCATTGCCCCTGCAGCCATTTGGGTTTTCCGTTTCCGTAAACCTCGTCACCCGCTACCGAATGTCCTATATAAGCCAAATGAACACGAATTTGATGTGTTCTTCCCGTTTCCAGTGAAAGCCTCAGATGAGTATATTTACTGTAATTTTCAATTACCTCATAATGAGTAACGGCCTCCCTGCCGTCGGGAGAAACGGCCATTTTCTTTCTGTCGGTTTTATGACGGGCAATAGGTGCGTTTATAGTGCCGTTTTCCTTAACTCCTCCCACAACCACCGCTTCATATTTCCTTGTAAAGCTGTGAACCTTGATTTGCTCCGCCAATCCGTTATGAGCGGCATCGCTTTTTGCCACAATCAAAAGTCCGCTGGTATCCTTATCTATTCTGTGAACAATCCCGGGACGGATAACTCCGTTAATGCCTGACAAGCTGTCCTTACAGTGAAACATTAAAGCGTTAACAAGAGTTCCCGAATAATGTGCGGGAGCGGGATGCACCACCATTCCCTTAGGCTTGTTCACAACCAACAAATCTTTATCCTCATACACAATATCAAGAGGGATATTCTCAGCCTTAATCTCAGGCTGTTCAGTTTCGGGAATGGATATTTCAAAAATATCCCCGTTTTTTACCTTATAATTTTTTTCACAAGCCTTATTGTTAAGCAGACAATTTCCGTTTTCCATTAAAGAAACCGCATAGGACCTTGAAATATCCGATTTATCCGAAATAAACCTGTCTGCTCTTGCTCCCTCAAATTCACCCGTTACGGTTAAAACTATCTTATTCATCTTCTGACGATATTTCATCGCCGGATTGATCGATTTCCGACTCTGTTCTTTTCTTTTCTTTGGATTTTTTAACTTCTTCAATAATATAAAAGACCATCAATAAAGCCGTACCCACAACGGCGCATATATCCGCAAAATTAAAAACCGCAAATTTAATTATTCTGAAATCAATAAAATCAATAACATAATTATGAACTATTCGGTCTATAAGATTGCCTATACCGCCCGCAACGATCAGCGAAAATGACCATATATAAGCAGTTTTCTTGATTCTCTTTGTCAAAATCAATATAATAACCCCCAAAATAATTATGGAGGTTAAAATAATTAAAAAAAGTTGTTTATCCTGCAAAATGCTGAAAGCAGCGCCTGTGTTTTCCTGGTAAGTAAGATTTAACCATTCCTTGCCGCCGATTGAAATTAAGTTGACACTTTCCTGAGGCTTGATATAAGACGCAACAAACCATTTTGTTAACTGATCTATTCCCACAAGTACAGCTGCAGCTGCCAAAGAAATATAAGTCATCATCTTTCCTTTTCCGTTTCTTTTGTTCATTTTAATTTTATTGTTTTGAAATAATACTTTTTAATGCAGCACCGCACAGCTATTGCCGCAGTATTGCGCCGTCGGCTTTCCTCAGATTGGATAAATCCGACGCAGGAATACTGTGATATTTCAGGGAGAATTTGTGCAAGCTGACGGAAAAAGCCCAAGCAAGCGTGGAGCAAAGTCATCGGGCGGCAATTGTGCGATGCAGCCTTAAATAGCTTTATGATTTCGGTAATAAGTAATAACTACAGCAATTACTCTTTATTTTTATTATTGTTGCCAAACTGAAGCTTTTCAAATTTTGATTTATGCTTTGATTTGTCAAAAAGAGGATTTGCTTCATCAAATTCTTCAACCTCTTCCGCAACAGACTCTTCTTCAAAAACCTGCTTAGAAGCAATTTCCGAAGTTTTTTCCAAAACTATTTCTTCCGGCTTTTTAGCCGCCATATTCTCTAATTTTGCAGGCTGCTTCTTCTCCTCGGATTTTGTAGCCGATGCGGCGGGATTATCCGCTTCCTTTGCAGGAGCGGGAGCAGGCGCTACTTTTGCCTGTTTTGCGGCGGGAGCAGGTGCGGAAGGCTTCGGCTTTGCAGCTGCCTCCTGCTTTTTATGTTCATCTATTTTTAACGAATCCTTCATATTAAGTACAAACTGATTTTGGCACTTTTCGGGAATAGCCTTAATAAAGGCAATATGCTCTTGGTATTCCTTTAACAGCTTTTCTACAAAGCTATTGCTTTCTTCTCTTGTTTTTGCGATAATGGATTCCTGCTTCTTGGTTTCAGCGTCCATATTTGCCTTGATTTCAGCTGCCTTGCGCTCGCACTCCGCAACAATTCTTGTTTTTTCGGCATTTGCATCGTCAACAAGCTTTTTGCCGTAAGCGTCCTTTTCCTTAACTCTGTCGTCAGCGTCCTTAATCATCTTTTCGGATTTTTCCTTTGCGTCGCTGAGCATTTTTTCAGCTTTTTCCTTTGCGGAAGACAGAACGGCATTACTTTGCTTCTGTGCGCCTAAGAGCGCTTCTTTTATAGCGTCCTCATCTTTGCGGTATTCGCGGATCTTGTCCGCCAATACCTCCATTTTTTTCTCAAGTTCTTCATTTTGCTTTTTCAGACTAAGAAATTCGGTAGATACTTCCTGAAGATATTCGTCTACCTCCTCCATTTTGTATCCGTTAAGACCTTTGTTAAACTTTTTGTCAATGATATCCTTTGCTTCCATTAAAAGCCTCCGTTAGTTATTTATATTTTTTTATTTTTATATGTACTTTTCCCTTTTTGGTTAAACTCCCGATTTCCGACAGGAAATATTTTCCATATCCTTTAACCGAAAAAACCTCGTCAATATCAATTATTTCAGATGAACTGCCCGCTTGAACGCCGCTGACAAACACTGCGCCCGAACGAATCAGTGAAGATGATTTTTCCCGGCTGATGCCGCATACTGCCGAAACAACAGCATCAATTCTTAAAGACGACACCGTTAAATTAAGAATTTCAAATTCCTGCTTCGGCAGCTCGGTGCATATTCCTTCAGTGGCTTTAACGCCGATACTGCCTATCTTCTTTACTTCATTCAAAATAAGAGCAGCTGCGGTTGATGATACAAAAATGATTGCTTCGCCTCGCCCAACCTTAATATCGCCTATAAGGTTTCTGTTGATACCTAAAGACATCAAAGCACCTAAAAAATTTCTGTGAGTAAGGTTGTCCTGCTTGCGGAAAAAGAAAGTTATTGCGGTTAAAGGAAAATCTTCATCAGAAGCCTCTATAGTAGCAAAGATTTTTCTTGACGCAGCAGTATATCCTCCGAAAAAAGAACATTTAATCCCCATAGAATTAGCTTCTGTCAATGCAAGCTGCTGTTCTCTTTCAGTTAAAAATCCGCTGAATTTCACACAAAATTGTTTTTGTGAAGATAAAATCAAATCGCCAATATGTCTGCAAAAAATTTTTTCTTCCGAATTAACAGGCTGAATAGGTTTCATCAGATAAAGCTGTCAGAATTATTTCTTTCCAGCTCCTCCAGCATATCTCCCGAAATATCAACATTATAAGGAACTAAAATGTAAGATGTATTGGCAATGCGCTTTAATTCGCCGTCCGAGGCATAAGCCACACCGGCTAAAAAGTCTATAAGACGGTTGGCGATATCTTTATTTGTGTTATCAAGGTTTAAAACAACCGCCCTCTTATTTTTAAAATGATCGGCAATATCCCCGGCATCGGTAAACTTTTCCGCCTTTACCACAACTACCTGTAATCTTGTGGTAGCGGGAATATTTAATACCTTGCCCGAGCTTGCTGATGATGAAAAATTGTTTGAACGTTTTGGACGTATATTATCTTCATAATCCATATCATCGTCTTCATCCTCACCGTCTATGCTGTAATCCCTCACATCAACATCGTCGTCACCTGAACCTGTGATTTTTCTAAATGCATCAACGAATTTCATTTTTAATGCTTCCTTTCATTTGTAATGTTATTTAATCTAAAAGTTTAAGCAGCAGCTGCTGAATTAACTTCTTCTGCCAAATAGTGCGCTGCCAATTCTTACAATATTTGCACCGTACATTACAGCGTTTGCATAATCAGCGGACATACCCATAGAGAGTGTGTCGATTTGTTCGCCGAATTTACATCTGTAATCATTATATATGCGCTCCATACGCTCAAAAAATTTACAGCTGCTGCCGTCAATGTCAATGGGAGGTATTGCCATAAAGCCTTTTAAAATGATATTCGGAAGCGATAGACAGTGTTCCGCAAGCCGAGATACTTCATCAGTCGGCACTCCGCTTTTATTTTCTTCGTTTCCGATATTCACTTCAATAAGGATATCCATTTTTCGCCCGCTTACCTGACAGCGCCTGTCTATTTCATCTGCCAGCTTAACGCTGTCAACGGAATGGATCATACTCACCTTATCAATTATATATTTGACCTTGTTGCTTTGCAGCCTTCCGATAAAGTGAACCTGACATTTCTTATCATAATGCTCATATTTGCCAAGAAATTCCTGAACTCGGTTCTCACCCAATAATTCAATTCCCAATGATGCGGAATAATTGACTATTTCAAAAGGAACAGTCTTTGTAACGGCCATCAGCCTGACTTTATCCGTTCTTCCCGCTTTATTCACAGCCGAATTTATATTATCCGCAATTTTCTTATAATTATCTTTAATTTGAAGCAAATACTCATTATTGAAGTACGATTTTTCCGTCATATAAATCAGTCCCTTCAACTATTACGGAATCATAC
Organism: uncultured Clostridia bacterium; assembly: GCA_947427325.1. Taxonomy (GTDB): domain Bacteria; phylum Bacillota; class Clostridia; order Oscillospirales; family Ruminococcaceae; genus Ruminiclostridium_E. The sequence continues at coordinate 6,340 of CANEHP010000102.1, forward strand.
AAGGACAAATATCCTTTTCTTTTTTTGTCCGTAGTATCTTTAACCAAAGTATAATCCCCTTCAGTACGAACAACGTCGATATATCTGAAATAAATGTTAACTCCAACCTTTATAAAAACGCCCTTTTTTCCCTCTTCATCAAAATGAATGGCGGAAGATGGTATTCTTATGCCGTTGTACTCGTCAAACATAATTTTAATTTGAGCTGTTCTGCTTTTAACCAAATCCTGATTAAAAACATTAAAATTTAAAATCAATATTTTATTTTCATTATCGGCATCCTCTATGCTTTCAACATCGCCTGTAAGATCAAAAGAAGCATTTCCTACTCTGACCTTTAACTGAGCGCCCTTGTAAACATTCTTAGAATCCTCTGCGGGGACAACACAAATCATTTTCCATTTATAATCGGAAAGAATTTTGCCTATTTTCGCTTTATCAACCGACAGAGCCGGATTATCTATAATACTCTCGATCTTTTCTTTTGTTAATTCTTGTATCGTATCAAAGCTCAATGTATCTTCATACCCGTCAACGGTGCTTACAAAATATCCTATATCCTGTAAAGAATAGTCCTTGGGCAATGAAGAAATTTGTGAAGAAAGACTCGATACCCGATTTTCAAGTTCTGCAATTTTAGCGGTATAGTTTTCCGCCAATCCGCTTACGATTTGCTTTTTACATATTAAATTCAAATATTCGTTTTTCATTTCGGCTACAGAAAAATAATCTTTATCAATTATATTTTGAATCATTTGCGAATGATGCTCATAGATCTGAGACGAGAAAGCTTCTAATTGAGAGTTATCGCTTCCTATCAGCTTTTCCGCATCCTTTAAGACCTCAATCTGCGCCTTTAGATCATCAACCTTATTTTGAAGAGCCAAATCGTTTTCCGATGAATAAATTTTAGCTATAACGGAATTTTTGGCTAATTTCTCTCCGTCGTCATAAACATAGCTTATAATACCGTCACCGTTATAGCTGACAGTTTTTTCATTTCGGACAAAAACACCTGTAGACTGAATATATCCCTCGAGATTGTATAATTCCGCAGGCTCGGTTACCAGCGGATTATAATAATGAATAAACAGCTGACTGATAATAGTTATCAGCAAAAACAAAGCTACCAAGATCCAAACGACCCGAGCGGTAACAGCCACTTGCTTTTTTGCAGCCATTTTTATTCAACACCGTCTTCTTTTTCAAAAGCGTCCAGCAGGGAAATACTTTTGAAAGGCGTTATTGTGCTTATAGCGTGCTTATAAATCAAATTCTGCTTTCCGTCGGTATCAAGAATAACAGTATAATTATCAAAGCCTCTTACGATTCCTTTAAACTGAAATCCATTTGTGATAAAAATTGTTACCGGAATTTTTTCTTTTCTTGCCTGATTTAAAAATACATCCTGTAAATTAATATCCTTTGCCATTTTAATCCTTTCTTTATTCACCCTGATACATAATAGTATCTTTATCTGATAAATAATTACACTTTGGAATATTATATCATATTTTTTTTATAAGTGCAATACCCAATTTTAAACAATTCTGTCATCATGAAAAAAATAAATGTCGCATAAACTAGGGGCTATCTGAAAAGTCGCAATTTGCACAATTTCTACTAACTGCGGACGC
>CANEHP010000103.1 GCA_947427325.1 uncultured Clostridia bacterium
TATTTTAGCAGTACATTGTTTTGCGAGGTTATCCTCGCACGGTAAAATGTTTTTTACAGCCCCTTTGGGCAAATGACTGAATACATCGTGTGTTAAAATTTTTTGAAATATGACGACATTTCTGCAAAATTTTGCCTTGTAGGCAACAAAATTATGCACGAAAATCTGCATACTGATTTTATGTGAATAAGCTCTAAATTTTTCCTTTTCGGATTTGGGGCGTATCTGAAAAGTCACAATTTGCATAATTTTTTGATTTTCAGATAAGCTCAAGTATAAGAACTTGTTCGCATAGAAATTGGCACGCATCTTTTCGGCAAATTTTGCCGATGACTGCGTCAAAATTCCTTGAAATACACGAGTATTCCTGCGGAATTTTTCCTTGTCCTCCACAAAATTTGCTCGAAAATCTGCGCACCATTCCTATGAGAACAAGTTCTAAAAAGCTGCTGCTTTGTCGGCGGCTTTTTATTTTTTCTTGTGACATTTACGGTCTTTTTCCGTCTTTATAAGTGAAACCGCAAAAAAGGGAGGTGACAGAGGATATGGACGACAAGGAGATCACGGAGCTTTTCTTACAGCGAAATGAAACGGCAATAAAGGAGCTTTCGGAAAAATACGGACGGTACTGCAAAACCGTTGCGGCAAATATCTTAAAAAACCCAAGCGATACCGAGGAATGCCTTAACGACGCATATCTTGCGGTTTGGGATTCCATACCTCCGAAAAAACCCGATTCCCTGGGCGCTTATGCCGCTAAGATCGTCAGGAACAAGGCTCTTGACTGCTACAGCAAAAATCACTCACAAAAAAGAGGCGGCGGAGGGGAAGCACTGCCCCTTGAAGAGCTGGGAGATTTGGTCAGCGGCAGCAGTACGGAGCAGGAGGTGAATAAAAAAGAGCTGATGGCGGCGATTAACGGCTTTCTGAACCTGCTGCCCAAAAGGACAAGGCTTATTTTTGTGGGGCGGTATTGGTCCTGTCACAGCCTTTCGGAGCTTGCCGCACGGTTTCGTACCACCGAACACAACATTACGGTAATATTGAGCCGCACAAGACAAAAGCTGAAAAAATACTTATTTGAAAGGGGATTTGAGCTATGACGGAGAAAGAGTTTTTAGAGCTTTTTAACGATATCGACGATAAGTTTATAGGCGAGGAGCGGGAGAATATCGATTCCCTTTATCCTGCGGAAATTAAATATCCGACGGAAACAGGGCCTGCCCTCAGCCGTTTTTCCTGGGGCAGCTTTGCCGCTGCCGCCGCCTTATTCGTTGCCGCTGCGGGCGGATTTTTTGCGGCGGGACATTATTTCGGCGGGGGGATATTTCCCACAGGAAATACCACCACAGTCCCATATCAGACGGTGACCGACTGCACCTCCCCCTATGATACCTCCCTCCCTTATGATACCGCCCTTCCCGAAACGGAAGCTCCGCCCGTAACGCAGGAAAGCCCCTCCGATAACTCGGGAGAGCTGCCGAGAGAGCAAATGCCCGTGCTGTATGAAACGACCCTTAACTGCAACGGAAAAAGCTATACCTTGACGGCTCTTTTGCACAGGGTGCGCAATGACGAATTTAGAGACGGAGTTACGGAGCTTTACAAAAATTATATTTGGGGAGACGTGGCCTTGGAATTGTCCCTGGACGGGGAAGTAAAAAATACTCTGTGGGTTTATGAATGCTGCTATGGTGCAGGTCAGGTGGGAGGAATGCCCTTTGACAGGGAAAACCTCGGAAACGACTATTTCAGGGTGCTAAATATGGAGCAGGACGTGTTGGCTTACCTCACTCCCAATGCGAAAATGGGAGTTGAGGACGAAAACAAAGGGGCGATTTTAAATGCCATGCTTTTTACCGTTAATAAGGAAGGAATGTTGGTTACTGTTCAAAGATATGCCACCGATGAGGAAAAGAAGGAGCTTGACACAAGACCTAACGGAGAGCTTGCGATTTACAGCGGCAGCTATTTTAAGCTGACCCCCGATTTTGACGTAGAGCCCGAACGTCTTACCCTTCATTTAAAAAGAAGCGTGGAAAACCCCTGGGCGAAAAACGGCGCTCTTTTCCCTGCGGCAGATATACCCGTTGCCTTTGATTTTGAGAATTATCTGATAAGATGCGACGACGATTATTACAAATATCTTGTTTATTATTTTACCGATCCATGGTATCCTCCCTTGACCCTGTTGGACGGCTCGACAGCCTTGAACAGCGCAATTCTTGAATATAATCACCCTGCTCGGGAAGATTTTGATTATTATTCCGTTGATTTTTGCCTTGCCGTTCCCTTTTTCGCTCCTGCGGAAGACAGAACTGCGGGAAAGGAGGGAGCTTGGTTCAAATTAAAAAAAGGAGTCCGTATTTCGGATTATTATGTCCAAAAAGCTGTAAGCGATTACTATATAAAAGAAAATTCGGGTTATTATCCCTTTTCCTATCAGTGCAGAGTTGACCTTTACGGAGATTTTAACTGCACCGCTGCGGCGGAAAAGCTTTATAATTCCCTTGGAGAGGTTTCCGCAATCAGAATAACCCTTGACAGGGAATACTGCGATAAGCTGTTCGGTTTGAAGCCTTGTGCAAAGGCCTTTGAGGACGGGCACGCAAATGTCTTTGACAAGGACTTTGACGACGACAGAGTATGCTTTATGCTTACCGAAAATATGAGCAATTATTATAAGGTTTTCAACAGCTTTAACGATAAGGCTTCGGTAAAGGTGAGCCTTGCCGCTAAGGAATTTTCCCTGAGCTATTATTTTGAAAGGGGTTATAGCTATGACGGAATGACCTTGCTTGGGTTTGATGACGGTTGCAGCCTGGAGATATTGGGATAGCTTTGTTTTAATACTATTTTCAAAGGACTGTAAAAAGTTGATAGTTGACAGTTAAGGTGTCGGCTTCGACGATAGATTTGAAATTTTAATTTAAAAGGTTAGTAGCTTTTAAATTAAAATTAGTATAATACAATACATTAAAGCTTTTTAGGTGCATAATAATAAAGGGGTGTTTTTAACAGCCCCTTTATTTTTTAATGTCTAATACTAATTTTCGACTAAAAATAAACAATCTTTGCGGTCTGATTTTCGCAGTACTGCGTTGTTGTCCTTGTCATGCAAAAATCATCCTCGCAAATTTTTGTCTATTTTTAGACGAGAATTAGTATAAATTACAGCATTGATAACTGTTTATTTGTATGTTCGATTTGATGGGTATCTTCTTGTGATCTGATTTCAACCTTTTTTTCGGGAATTTCAAGTCCCCAGTTATCCCACCCTATGTAGTTTTTTCTTGCAAAAAGCTCAATTTTTTCTTGCGTGGGAAACATTTTGGTTATTCCTTCAATCACTGCTTCGGGCTTTTCGCTGTGCTCGCCTCGGTGAACCGAGATAAGCTGCCGTACGTTTTTTGCACCGCGGGGGGAAGGAAATTTTCCTTTTTTAAAAGCCAGCACAAATTCTGTTTGCGAAAGAGTATAGCGACCGGGATTGTGTACCTGCTTATCCCAGACAAAAGCAACGGTTTTGTACTCAAATCCCCATGATGACCCTAATTCAATAGCGTTTGCGAATTGCGGTCCGGTGGTCCACATAAACAGGATACAGTCCTTTGATGAGATTGAGTCTATGTTTAATTCTTTCAGCTGGGATATTTTAAGAGTGGGATATTTAAAGCTTGCGGCGCTGATAAAAATATTTTTCTCAAAGCCTATATTTTCGGATTTTATGCTCGACTTGTCATATTGCATTTTGCCGCCGTAATCCCAAGGCGGATCGGCGTATATTACATCGTATTTTTTTGACGGCAGCTCGGGATATATTTCAGTCAACGGGTTTATTTTTTTTCTGCGAATTGCTTCGGGGTTATATTTGGAATATCCGCTGATTTCTATTGCCTCTTTTGACATATATAACCCTTCCTTTCTTTGATACTCTGCATTAAAGTATACACTATTTTTCGTTATAGGTCAATATTGCTCCCCCAATTAAATCTTGCCGCAATACTTGACGCAAATAAAAAATCTCTGCGTCAAAAATGCTCGCAATATGGCATATTGCTGTGCTTTTTTTCTTGATATTTTTGATTTGCGCCTGCATCCTGACGCAAACTTTAAATGGGGGAGCAATAAAAAATTTTTAAAATATATTTTATTGTTGCTTATAATCCGTTGATATAAATACGGCAATAGTTAAAATGGTTATATTGCGGAGGTAATAAAATGAATGTAAAAGAAAAATTCGGCAGGAGAGTAAGAGAGCTTCGGCAAGGTCTTGGTTCAAGCCAGGAAAAATTTGCTCTTCAGATAGATATGGACAGAACTTACCTTGCTTCAATAGAAAGCGGCAAAAGAAACGTTTCTTTGGAAAATATAAATAAGATTGCAAGGGGCTTTAACATTACTCTCAGTGAATTATTTAAATATGTGGATACGGAGGACGAATAGCATTGGCGACACAGGAATTGAGAAAACGGGCAAATTGGCAGACAATTAGCGGCGCAAAGGCTTTGCAGACCGAAGAGCTGTTTCGGGCTTCCTTACAGTCAGCTCTTGACGCCGTTTATCCCAAAATGTTTCAGGTTGACAGACACCCAAAGGAATTTTCGGATATTTATTCTACATATCAGCTTCCCCAAAGCGTACTTGATAAGATTTATAATGTTGATGTTTCGGAAAGAAAACCCGGCGGAAAGCCAAAATATAAATGGGGAATCAGTATGGATTTTGCAATACGCAATTTGTGTAACGGAAAAATACTGTTTGGAGAAATTAAGCGGCAGGACGGTTGGATTGAAACAACCAATATGCAGGCGGGGCGGGGGAATGCTCATGAAAGAAGCTGTAAATATTTCACGCCCGGATTGATGCGTGTTTTGAGGAAAACAGGGGGTTTATCGGAAGAAATACTTCCGTTTTGGCTGGTTGTTGTTGGCGATATTGCGAGAGATCCCCGCCGTAACCGTGAAATTGCCTTTTGGTTTCAGGAGTACACGAAAAATTATTATATGTGGCGAGATACAGATGATGTGGGAGATATGCTCGATTTTTTTGAAAATAATTTATTACCCTACTTGCTTTAAAAATATCTGTTGAACTCCGGGCAATTATATGTTATTATAGTGGTGAATAATGTTTTTACTTATTCGCATTTCAATAGAAAGAGGAGTAAATATATGTCAACCGAAAAGGAAAAAATGCTAAGGGGCGAGCTTTACGACCCCACCGACAAGGAGCTGTCCGACCGCAGGATTTTGGCTCACAGACTTTCCTTTGAGTATAACAGCACGCCCGAAACCGACATAAAAAGGCGTGAGGAGATTTTGAAGCAGCTTATGCCCGACCACGGCAAGGGAGCTTTTTTACAGTCCCCCATACAGTTCGATTACGGCTGTTTTACCTCGGTGGGAGAAAATTTTTATGCGAATTTCAATTTCACCGTCCTTGACACCTGCCCCATAAGGATAGGCAGCAATGTGTATTTCGGCCCTAACTGCACCCTTGCCGCGCCTCTTCACCCCTTAAACCATTTGGAGCGCCGTGTTATCACAAGGGAGGACGGATCGACCTACGATATGGAATACGGAAAGCCCATAACTATCGGAAACGACTGCTGGATTGCCTCCAACGTTGTTATCTGTGCGGGAGTAACTATAGGCGATAACTGCGTTATCGGAGCAGGAAGCGTGGTTACAAGAGACATACCCTCAAATTCGCTTGCGGCGGGAAATCCTTGCAGGGTAATCCGTGAGGTTGAGTGAGCGGGACTTCTGCGGTTATTTTATTGAGCTTGAACAGCCTGATATATTTTTCTTTGTATTACCCGTTTTCAAGGGCCGTACACAAGCTGACGGACGGTGCTGTCTTAAATTTTTACGTTAAAAAAGAAGGAATATGATGTACGATTACGATATAGCAATAATAGGCGCAGGTCATGCGGGAGTCGAAGCCGCTCTTGCCGCCGCAAGGTTGGGCTGCAAAACGGTTTTGTTCTGCCTTTCTCTCGACACCGTAGCAAATATGCCCTGCAACCCCTGTATAGGCGGCTCTGCCAAGGGACAGCTGGTTTGCGAGATAGACGCTTTGGGCGGCGAAATGGGCAAGGCGGCAGACGCAACCTTTATACAGTCCCGTATGTTAAACAGAGGAAAAGGCGCAGCAGTCCACGCCCTCCGTGTTCAGAGCGACAGAGTCAAATATCACGGATATATGAAGGCTGCCCTTGAAGCCCAGGGCAATCTTGATATAAAACAAGCGGAGGTTACCGCAGTTGTTTCCGAAAGCGGAAAAGTAACGGGAGTCCGCACAAGATTGGGCATTACATATAATGTAAGAGCCGCAGTTATCTGTACAGGCACTTACCTGGGCGGAAGGATACATATCGGCGAGCTTAACTATCAAAGCGGTCCGGATAATGTTATGCCCGCACTTGAGCTTACTTCGGATCTGGCGAAAAAGGGGATTTCCCTAAGACGTTTTAAAACGGGAACTCCCGCCAGAGTTCACCGCCGCAGTATCGACGTTTCCGTTATGGAGGTTCAAAAAGGGGACGAGCCTGTTACTCCCTTTTCCTTTGACAATGATCTGCCTCTGGAGAATAAGACCCTGTGCTATGTTACCTATACAAATGCAAAAACTCACCAAATCATACTGAACAATCTCCACCGCTCCCCCCTCTATGCGGGCAGAATAGAGGGAACAGGGCCCCGCTACTGTCCCAGCATTGAGGATAAGATAGTAAGATTTAAGGATAAGGAAAGGCATCAGCTTTTTGTAGAGCCTATGGGACTTGATACGGAGGAATGCTACTTGCAGGGTATGTCCTCAAGTCTTCCCGCCGACGTGCAGCTTGAGTTCTACAAAACCATAAGAGGACTTGAAAGGGTTGAGATTATGCGCCCCGCTTATGCTATCGAGTATGACTGTATTGATCCCTTGGAGCTGTATGCGACCCTGGAGTTTAAGAAAATAAAGGGCTTGTTCGGGGCGGGACAGTTTAACGGCACAAGCGGATACGAAGAAGCAGCGGCGCAGGGCTTGGTTGCGGGAGTTAACGCCGCCAATTACTGCAAGAGCAGGGAAATGCTTGTGCTTTCCCGCAGCGGCAGCTATATAGGCACTCTTATTGACGATCTTGTAACAAAGGGCTGCAATGAGCCTTACAGAATGATGACAAGCCGCAGCGAATATCGGCTTTTGTTAAGACAGGATAATGCGCCCCAAAGACTTTGCGGCATCGGAAGAGATATAGGACTTCTTCCCGAAAAGCGTTACGCCTTTTACCTTGATATTGAAAAGAGTATAGGGGAAGAGCTTACCCGTGTTGAAAAAACCGCCTTAAAGCCCACGGAGGAATTAAACAGGGCGTTGGAGCAGGCGGGAACAACGCCTGTTTCCACAGGCACAAGGTTTGTGGAATTGTTAAAGCGTCCGCAAGTTTCCTATAAAACCCTTATTCCCTTTGATGAAAACGCTCCCGCTCTTCCCGATTCGGTTACCCAACGGCTTGAAATCCGTGTGAAGTACAAGGGCTATATCGACGCTCAGGAGGATAAGATAAATCAGCTTAGAAGGCTTGAGGACAAACCCCTGCCCGCCGATTTTGATTACAGAACCTTAAAGGGCTTGCGGCTGGAGGCGCAGGAGAAGCTTAACAAGTACCGTCCCATGAATATAGGGCAGGCTTCCCGAATAAGCGGAGTAAATCCCGCCGATATTACCGTTCTTTTATTGCTTTTTAATGACAGAAAGTGAAGACTGAACTGAATGTTCCACGGGGAACATCACCGAAAAACCGCATTGTGCAGCGAATTTTGGAGCACCATTTAAAAATTTCATACTCACTGTGGGGGGTATTTATGACAGAGGATATTAAAACCGCCTTTAAAAATGCGGGAATTGATTTAACGGATAAGCAGGCTATACAATTTGACGCTATGACTGTTTTTCTTCAGG
>CANEHP010000104.1 GCA_947427325.1 uncultured Clostridia bacterium
CGAAACCGCTGAATTTTGTTCCAAAATTCCGAAGGCTTCGCCTTCTCATTCGGCTCGCCGAATGAGCGGTTTCGCCGTGCGGTTTTTTGCTTACGCAATGCTTTTTCATTGCTCTTCAGGGGCTTATTGGATTCAGGGGCTTATGGGACGCTGTTTTGCCGTTTTTTCTTGTATCTCCCCCAAAACCACTCTCTCTGTGCCGCCGTAATCCCTGAATGCTTTGCATTTGAAGCCCTTGCTTTCCATAATCTCCGTCACCGGCCCGCTCTGCTCGTCGCCTACCTCTACCGCAAAAATGCCGTCGGGCTTTAATATGGGTTTCCACCTTTCAAAAATGCGCCGGTAAAAGTCCAAGCCGTCTCTGCCGCCGTACAGGGCGATTTCCGGCTCGTGTCTTACCTCCCTTTGAAGGCTTTGCATTTCCTCCGCCGTAAGATAGGGCGGGTTTGCGGTTATCAGATCCGCCTTTGGCAAGGCTTCAAGCAGCTCCCTTTTAGGATTCAGCACGTCCCCTTCCATGGCTCTGACATTGTCTTCTATATTGTTAAGCCTGATGTTTTCGTTAAAATAGTTTATCGCTTCCCTGCTTATTTCCACGCCGATACATTTTGCCCCGCTTTCTTTTGCAATGGCAATGGGTATACAGCCGCTGCCCGAGCACAGGTCTATCACCGTGGAGCTTTCGTTTATGTAGGGAAGCGTCTTTTCTGCCAAAAGCTCCGTTTCCTGTCTCGGTATCAAAACCCCCTCGCTTACCTTAAAGGTATAGCCGTAAAAGTCCCATTCGCCTAAAATGTACTGTAAAGGCTCTCCCCTTGCTCTTCTGATTGCCGCTTCGGTAAGCGTTTTCTCCCTGCCGCCGTCTATTTCCCCGTCAAATCCCGTTATATAATAATTCTCGCCTAAGCTCCATTTTAAAAGCTGCTCGGTTTCAAATTCGGCACAGTCTATACCGCTGTCCTCCAAAATACGTCTGATTTTTTTCTTCAGTGCGGCCGTTACCATTTATCGTCCTCGTTCTCTTTGGGCAGGCAGGGCTTTATGGCAGCTATGGCACACTCGATTTGGGAGCTGTCGGGTTCTCTTGTGGTAAGCCTTTGCATGGCAAGTCCCGGAGCGGATATTATTTTGGTGGCAATGTTGTCGTACCGTCCCGCAATTTTGATTATCTCATAGCTTATGCCTACGATAATAGGGAGCAAAAGCAGCTTGCAGGCTACTCTTAACAAATCCGCAATGCCCTTGCTTATTCCGAACCAAGCCGCAAAAAGCTCGCTGTTAATCGGTACGACAGAGGTGACCAAAATGCTTACCGCCAGCACCAAAAATATAAAGCTCGTACCGCAGCGGGGGTGAAAACGGGTATGCTTTTTAACGTTATCCACCGTCAGCTCCTCTCCCGCTTCATAGGTAGCTATGGTCTTATGCTCCGCACCGTGATATTCATAGGTCCTTTTTATATCCTTCATAAGAGAGGTAAGCCAAAGATACAGAATGTATATGGCAATTTTAATCAGCCCTTCAAAAAGCGAACGGAACGGTGAAATGTCCCTATCGCCCAAAAGCGCCTGCAGCCCCGTAAAAAGCCAAGTGGGAACAAACAAAAACAGCACGACGGCAAGGGCTATTCCCAAAAAACCGCCGATAAAGGTAATAACGGGAAAGATCTTATCCCCGAACTTTTCGTCAAGCCATTTTTCAAGCTTTGACCGCTCCTCGTTTTCCTCGTCGTCAAGATACCCCGATTTTTCCATTGACTTATTCATATAAGTCATACCGTCCTTTACCTGCAAAACAAAGTTAAATATGCCTCTGACAAAGGGGCATTTCTGATACCATTTGCGCTCCGGCAGATCCCATTCCTCCACATCGATGGTGCCGTCCTTCTTTCTCACCGCCATTGCGCCCTTGCTGACTCCTCTCATCATTATGCCCTCAATAAGCGCCTGACCGCCGATACTTGTACGGCGTATGGGTTTTTCTTTCATAGCGTTCCTTTCTTTAAGCGGCTTGCCGTAAAAACAGCCTTACGGCTTTATGCACCGCTGCCTTAAATTTCTTTAATTTCAATTTTTAACGGGTAAGATTATGCTTACAACCGTACCCTTTCCAAGCTCGCTTTCAATTTTCAGCTTTCCCTTATGCAGCAAAACAAGCTCGTCCGCCACCGCCAAGCCTATGCCTGAGCCTCTTACGGTGTCGTTTGCCTTGTAAAAGCGGTTTTTGACCTTCGGAAGATCCTCCCTGCTTATGCCGCAGCCGTTGTCGGAAATCTTTATATCCACCTGGTTTTGCTTCAGATTAGCTTCCACATTTATAACTCCGCCGCTTTGACTGTATTTTACCGCATTGTCTATTATATTTATAAATACCTGTCTTAATCGGTTTTTATCGCCGTTTATTATCGCCACGCCCTCAGGCTCGTGATAGCTTATGACTATTCCGTTTTTCGCCGCCCTTTCGGTATAAATAAGCACTGCGTCCGCCAGCTCCGCTAAAATATCCATATCCGCCCTTTGCAGCTGCAATTTCTTGTTCTGAATGCGGGAAAAGTCCAACAGCTCCTCTACCATAGCGGAAAGACGCTCGGTTTCGGTAACGATCACCTTCATTCCCTTGGTCAAGGTTTCCTCGTCCCTCAGATCTAAAATAGTTTCGCTCCAGCCCTTTATTGCGGTAAGAGGCGTTCTCAGCTCATGGGAAACGGAGCTTATAAAATCGTTTTTTATCTTTTCGCTGTTTTCAAGCTCGTCCGCCATTTGGTTAAAGGCAAGGCATAAATCACCTATCTCATCGTTGCGCTTTACCTTGATTCTTTGGTCAAAATTGCCCTTTGCCAGCTTTTTTGCCGATTTGGACATTTCTTTAATGGGAGAAACTATAGAGGTTATAAAATAAATGCCCAAAAGAAAGACCAAAACGAGGATAAACACCGCCGTTCCCAGGGCGATAAAGGCAAGCCTTACAAGCTGTGCGTCCACCTTTTCAAGACTTGTGACAAGTCTTATGGCTGTGTAGTCGGAATTTCCGGGATTTATGGCAACTGTCACCGCCATATATTTTTCGCTCACACTGCTGCGGTCCATTCTTCCTATATACTCGCCCTTTCCCGTTTCGCTTTCCATAGCTGCGGTATAATCGGGCATATTTTCTGTTTCGGGGGAAAAGCCGCTGCTGGATATTTTGGGATTTCCGTTTTTGTCAATAGCCATAAGCTCCATAATGTTTTTCTTGTCGAAAAATTCCACAATATCCCCTATCTCTTTGGCATAATTTGCCGGAGCGTCCTCGTAGCATCTGGATAAAACCTCGGAAATTACATTTGCCTCTGCGCTCAAATACTGACTTACCACACTGTAATAATAGCTTTTTGCGGTAGCGTAAGTGCCGATTATGGCAACAACCATTATTGCCGCCACTATGCTGAAGCTGTTTACAAACCAGCGGGCGGCGATGCTTTTTCTTTTCTTAGCCATAGCCCGTTAAATTACCCACCGATATCCGTAGCCCCAAACCGTCTGAATGTAGGAGGGAGAAGAGGGGTTGTCCTCTATTTTCATACGAAGCCGTCTTACGTTTACGTCTACTATTTTGGCGTCTATGTTATATTCGTCGTTCCAAACCGTTTTAAGTATGGAATTGCGGTCAAGGGCAATTCCCTCGTTTTTGATAAAGTATTCCATAAGTCCGTATTCTATCTGCGTAAGCTCGATAGGCTCGCCGTTTTTTGTAACTGCCCTGCTTTGAATATCAAGAGTAAAGGGTCCCGAGCTGATATATTTCTTTTCGTCCCTTTGTGATCCCGTATTTGATATTCTGCGAAAAACAGCGTCTACTCTTGCCACCAATTCAAGCGGGGAAAAGGGCTTTGTTATATAATCGTCTGCGCCCTCCGCCAAGCCCTGCACCTTATCTATCTCCTGGCTTTTTGCGGTAAGCATAATTATGCCCGTTCTCGAATCCTTTTCCCTTATTGCCCTGCATACCTCAAGTCCGCTTATTCCGGGCATCATAATGTCGAGTATTACTACGGAAAATCTGCCTCCCGAAAGATTAAATTCCTTTAAAGCTTCCTCGCCGCAATTTACATCGGTTACATCATAGCCCGCTCTTTTAAGGTTAATTACCACAAAATCACGTATTGCGTCCTCATCCTCGCAGACCAATATGTTTTTAAGAGTCATTTGGTTTCACCCCTTTTCGGAACAATATAAAGACTGCTTTTTAGCTCGTCCTCCGTAAACGCCATAGGAAAATCTCCCTTAGGCTTTTTTATATAAATCTTGCTGTCTTCATTGCCGTAATGCTCCCAGCCCTCTTCCTCGGGGAGCGCTTCCGAAACTCTCACCGACAGCATTATGTCGGCAAAGCTGTTATTGTCATAGAGCACAAAATTTACCGTGCTGTTCTCCATCTTCTGAACGGTAACAAAGCCCTGCCACCTTACTGGAATATAGAAAATATATTCGTAGCCCATACTTATATATGTGCTGTATTTTGAAGAAACGGAAAATATCCCTTCATTGTTCACAACAAACCAATCCACCTGAAGCATCTGTTCGGGAACGGTAAGACCTTCATAGCCTAACATAGGGTAGGTAACGGGTATTTCCACTATCCCGTCGCCGTCAATATCCGTACTGTACAGAACGGGTATATTGGAGTTATTTCTTCTTGCAAAACCCTCGCCGAAGTCAAGGGAAACAAGATTATCGGAAAAGCAGCTTAAAATTTGCGTGCCGTAAGCATTATCCCCCTTGGAATAATCCAAAAACAGCAAAAAACTGCTTTCGTTAATCCGCTGCCGTGTAAGCCTTTGCACCGAAGCCACGTCCTTGGACAGAGCCGCCGAGCTTAAAAGTCCGAAACGGCTTCCTTCCTCTCTGCGGCTTTGTCCCACAAGAGAGGCGATATGACTTTCCAGGGCGGGATCATAATTTACCAAAAACAGCTCGTTGTAGCCGTCGTCGTTAATATCGTAAATATCCATAAACCTGTAGGTGGTTTTGTACAGCTCCCACAGCCTGCCCTCCGAATAATTAAGCACGCTTAAAGCATTTTCCGGCTGCCCTAAAAAGCTGCTGCTCACCATTACATTTATACCGCTGCCAAAATCATAAAAGCTTACATTTTCTATATCCGAACCCGACAGGGAGCAATCGGAAACGGAAACCCAATGCCCTCCCCTCCTGTCCAGCAGGTTCATTCTCAATCCGCCCGCCGCACCTGAATTTGGGGATTTTTCACGATAAAATACAATAGCCTCGTCGGTAGCTTCACCGTCCATATTAAAAAGCACAAAGGGACTGCGGTATTCTCCCGATCTGGGATAGATAAGCTCCGACTGCTCGCCGATGCTGAGTGTAAGGGCGTTATATATCTCCGTCTGAACCTTGGTAAGCTTAGGCGGCGAAAGCATTCCCTCTAACGAAGCCTCAAAAACGGTACATCCGCATAAGGGCAGGGCAAGAGCCGAAAACACCGTTAAGGCGGCAATTTTCGGAAGCGCAGGCTTCGCTCCCCTCAGTCTGCGCTTAGGGCGTTTCATGGGATTTATTTTCGTCTTCACTTTGATTTTCAGGCTCCTCAAGCCTTTTGGTACAACTTTTGTTTTTGCCGTATAAAATTACGATAACCGTAAACACAATAAGGGCGGCGCCGATTTGAGAAAGGGGGTGCATTGCCGTATGGTCAGCCATATATTTATAGTCAATAATAAGCGCAATTAAGCCGGCAAGAGAGGCGGCGCAGGAAAGCACGGCGGCAATTCCGCCGCAGACAAGCAGCTTGCCTCTGGAGCGCTTTGTTTCATTGTCTGAAAGAAACCGTCCCAAGGCAAGGAAAAACAGCGCCGAAGAAATGTATGATAAAAGCAGAATAAGCTCATCGCTTACTCTCACAATAATCGTATCCTGCATAAAAAGCGCCGCCGCCTTTACGGTAAAGCTTACCGCGATCAACAGCTGCATATACCCCGCCGAAGGGCGAACATATTTTCTGCTTAACAGCATAAAGCCGATACAGGCAAATGCTGCGAATATAACCGCCTCTCCCGCAAAATCCAAGGAAAAGCCCGCAAACCCAAAGGCTATATCGTACAGCTTTAAGCAGGCAACCAACAAAAAGGAAACGCCCAAAGCGGCAGTTTGCCCGGAGGTAAGGGATCGGGCATTGCATATAAAGGCACCGCACATTTTTTTCCTGTCCCAAAAAACTCCTGCCGCCAAAATAACGGCAGTTAGGGCAAAAACAATGTACAAGCCGTAGCAGGCAAAAAATCCAGCATTAAAATCAAAAAATCCCATTTCACTGTAATCCACTGCCACCAAAAGCTGAAACACACGGAATATCACAGCAATAAAAGCGGCTGCAAAGACGGTTATGGGAATGATGTTTACTTTCTTTTTCATAGCATATTCCTTCTTGTTCTTTCTTTTTATGTTTTATTTATTTTTTTGATTTAAGTAGGCATATTTGTTTGTTACCCGACAGAAGACCGTGTGATTTAAGCTGTAATAATTCTTCGGACAAACCAATATATTTTAGTGGAAATCGCTTTGCTGACATACATATTCACATTATATTATAATACATTCCCAAGTATTAGTCAACTGTTTTGAGGGATTTAATGATTTGAAATTCCCGATGAGAATTTTGAAATTCTTTTAAAAAAGGAGAAAAAATGAAAAAGTACCTGATAATGGCAATAATTGCCGCCGCCCTGATCTTCACCGTGCCCAAGGTCCTGAAAGGCGCATTTTCGGATTTGGGCAAGCCCAAAACACAGCAGTCCTTTACCCTTACTCTTGTGGAATCGGGAAAGGAGATCACTCTGTCCGCCGAGGAATATCTGACAGGCTGTCTCTTTGCGCAAATCGATGTGTCCTACCACACAGAAGCGCTGAAGGCGCAGGCGGCGGCCGCCTATACCTATGCCCTGCGGCTTTCAATGGAGGGCAGAGAGCTTTCAAACAGCACCTCCTACTGTCAGCCCTACTTTACCCCCGCAGAGGCAAAGGAATACTACGGCGACAGCTATCAAAAATATCTGCCCATAGTAAAAGAGGCGGCCGCTTACGGCGCAGACCACCCCATCTACTATGAAAACAAGCCTATTTACAGCGTTTATCACTCCGTTTCCGCAGGAACAACCAACCGCCCCGAGTATATCTGGGGCATTAACCTTCCCTATCTTACAAACAAGAGCTGCCCCGAGGATTTGAATTACAAAAACCTGCATTTTTCAAGAGAGATCTCGGTAGACGATATGCGCCGATATCTGCTGTATTACGATCCCACCCTTCAAATGCCCCTGGATTACTCCGCCTGGTTCACCGATATTGTAAAGGACGGAAACGGCTATGTTCAGACGGTAAAGGTAGGCGGAAAAACAGTCAGCGGCGGAGAGGCATGGAGAATGCTGGAGCTGCCCTCCACCGCCTTTGACATAGAATGGAACGGCTACAGCTTTACGGCTTCGGGCAGGGGCTGCGGTCACGGCGCAGGCATGAGCCAATACTCCGCCAACGCCATGGCTGACGGCGGAAAAACCGCCAAGGAGATTTTGGAATATTTTTATGACGGGTGCAGCGTAAAGTAAAAAGCCGTCATTTGACGATTACGGTTCGCTGTGGGGAAGGTCGGCGGTGATTTATGTCTGCTCTCAGGAAAGGCTGTGCCGATTTTTGCCCGCTCTCAGAAAAGTCGGTGCCGATTTATGCCCGCTCTCAGAAAAGTCGGTGCTGATTTATGCCCGCTCTCAGAAAAGTCGGCGGTAATTTACTGATTTAAAAAGAATTTCAAAATTCGCAAAATAAAAATCCGCTCCGCCTTGCTCCGCTCCTT
>CANEHP010000105.1 GCA_947427325.1 uncultured Clostridia bacterium
GCCTTGTCCTCGGCAAAATCTGCACGAAAATCCACGCACCATTCCTATGTGGACAGACCTTATCTGTCCGCAGGCAAAAAGCAAAGGCTCACATTATGTCCGCCAAAGCCCAGAGAATTGCTTAACGCTCCCGTTACAGCCATCCTGCGGTTTTCGCCCTTACAGTTGTCAAGATCGCACTCGGGATCGTCCGCTTCAAGACCCTTTGTGGCATGAACAAGACCGTGCCGCATTTGCAAAGCCACCGCAATGGACTCGACTCCTCCCGCCGCGCCCAAAAGGTGTCCCGTAAGGGATTTGGTACTGTTTATAACAAGCTTGCGTGCATGCTGACCGAATGCGGTTTTTACCGCCTGTGTTTCGGTTCTGTCGTTTATGACCGTAGACGTGCCGTGAGCGTTTATATAATTTATTGTTTCAATAGGTACGCCCGCTTCCTTAACCGCAAACTCCATAGCCTTTGCGCCTCCCTCTCCGCCGGGATCGGGAGAGGTTTCATGGTATGCGTCGCAGGTTGCGCCATAGCCAGCTATTTCCGCATAGATCCTTGCTCCTCTTGCCTTTGCGTGTTCGTACTCCTCTATTACCAAAATTCCTGCGCCGTCGCCTAAAACAAAGCCGCTTCTTTCTTTGTCAAAGGGTATTGACGCCCTGTTTACATCGGTGCTTTTGGTTATGGCATGCATATTGTTAAAGCCCGCAAAGGCAAAGCCCAAACGGCAGGCCTCCGAGCCGCCGGCAAGCACAACGTCCGCATTTCCGTACTTAACGGCTCTGAAAGCCTCGCCCACTGCATGAGCGCCGCTGGAGCAGGCGGAAACAGGGCAGTAATTTACGCCCTTAAAGCCTGTTTTAATAGCCACGGTACCTGCCGCCATATTGCCTATCATCATGGGAATGGTGAAAACGCTTACTCTCTGATTGCCCTTTGTGTGGTAAGTCTGTATCTGCTCGTCGCTGGTGTGAAGTCCGCCGATTCCGCTTCCGATAATAACGCCTCTTCTGTATGGGTCGATATCCTCAAAGGAAGAGCCTGAGTCCTCCAAAGCTTTTTTGGCCGCATATACGGCATACTGCGCCATTAAATCCGTTCTGCGTCTTTCCTTTTTGTCAATATACTCGGAGGGGTCAAAATCCTTTACATCGGCAAAAACGCTAAGCTCCTCGCTTTGTTCGGGAAACCACCGACCCAGTGAAAAACCGTGGTTTCCCTCCTCTATATTCTTCCAAAATTCATCAAGGGTATTTCCGATAGGGCTTACAACTCCCATTCCTGTTATAACCGCTCTTCTCATAAGTATCCTTTCTGTTTTGTTTGGAGCAATCACGCAAATTCTCCAAATAAAAATCTACACATAATATTTATACCGAATCGGAATCGGCAATCAAAATCAGCAATAGCTTTATTCGTTTACCTCATTACATGGAAAGTCCGCCGCTGATTTCAATAACCTGTCCCGTTACATAGGAGGAATCCTTTCCCGCAAGGAAAGAAGCCACTCCCGCTATTTCCTCCACAGTGCCGTAGCGCTTCATGGCGATAAGCTCCAAAATCGCTTTTTTCTGCTCGTCGGAAAGCTGATCCGTCATAGGCGTACTGATAAATCCCGGAGCAATGGCGTTTACGTTTATCCCTCTGCTTCCCAGCTCCTTTGACGCAGACTTGGTCATACCGATTATAGCCGCCTTTGAAGCGCTGTAGTTAAACTGTCCCGCATTGCCGTGAAGTCCCGCCACCGAGGACATATTTATTATTCTGCCGCTTCTCTGCTTCATCATAATAGGCGCAACATATCTCATCATATTATACACGCTTTTCTGATTTACGGCAATAACCAGATCGTAATTTTCCTCGCTCATTCTTGCAAGAAGTCCGTCACGGGTTATTCCCGCATTGTTCACAAGCACGTCGATAGAGCCGAAAAGCTCCTTTACCGCCTTTACCATAGCTTCGACCTGATCGGATTTTGACACGTCGGCGATAAATTTTTCGCATTTTACGCCCTGCGCCTTTATCTGCTCCATAATATCGTTGTTTTCAAAGGACTTTTCGCTTATATCGTTTAATGCGATGTCGAATCCGTCCTTTGCCAGCCTTAATGCGATTGCCGCTCCTATTCCTCTTGCGGAGCCTGTTATGAATGCTGCTGCCATAATTTTACCTTTCCTTTACTTAAATTCTGCGCCAAGCTCTTGAAGCTTTTTGTCCAATTTCCTTTTTCGGTTTGCTCTCAGCTTAAAAGTATCCGTACCTTTGCTGTTCACAATGACCTTATAGCCCTTTTCGACCGCACCCAATGCCGTCATGGGAACGCAGGCGCCGCCGTCAAGTCCTATTACCTCTACGGTATCTATTCCCTTTTCCTTCAGCAATTTATCCAAGTCGGGATTGGAAAATGCATTTCCCTCATATTTTGCAAATTTATAATCCGAAATGATATTTAAGGTCTCGGCGGGTTCGGACTCGAATGTATTCTCGTACATATGAAAGGGAGCAAGCTTATTGATAAAATTGCGCTTCATATAATTATAGATGTAGATCACCGTATTATCCTTATTTTCCTCAATTATGCCGTTAATGTCGGATAAAAGGTCTTTTCTGTAATCAAAAAGCTTATGGTGTCTTTTTCCTACAAAAACCTTCTGAACATCAATAACCAAAAGCGCTTTATTCACTTTACCGTTCCCCCTGTAAAAAGCAAAATCACTTATTCAGCAATTCTTCCGCTTCCTTAAACATTTCCTCGATCATATCCCTTGCAGGCTCGACCTTCTTTACAAGACCCGCAATAGCGCCGCAAAGGAAAGAGCCTTCCTCTAAATTTCCGTCTTGGACCGCTTTGCGGAGAGAACCTAAGGTGATCTGCTCAAATTCTTCGGGAGATAAAGAACCGTCCCTTTCTCCGTTTGCCAGCTTCTTGGAAAACTTTGTCTTGACGTTTCTGCAGGGGTGACCCGTGTATCTGCCCGTTACTATGCTGTCGGTGTCCTTTGCGTCAACAACCAGCTGTTTATATGTGGAGTGGATCTGACATTCCTCCGCCGCCAAAAACCTTGTTCCCAGCTGAACCCCCTCTGCGCCTAACATAAAGCTTGCGGCGATCCCTCTTCCGTCGGCAATTCCTCCTGCGGCGATTACGGGTATCTCCAAAGCGTCCGCCACCTGAGGAACAAGACACATCGTAGTGTTTTCGCCGATATGTCCGCCGCTTTCCGTTCCCTCCGCCACAACTGCGTCCGCTCCCGCTCTCTCCATGCGCTTTGCAAGAGCCACCGACGGGATTACGGGAATTACCTTTATCCCCGCCTTTTTCCAATTTTCCATAAATTTGCCCGGATTGCCCGCTCCCGTGGTGACAACAGGCACTCCTTCTTCAATAACGAGCTTCGCCAAATCCTCCGCATTGGGACTCATCAGCATTATGTTCACGCCGAAGGGCTTGCCGTCCGCAGCCGCCCTTGTCTTTCTTATTTGCTCCCTTAAATAGTCAATGGGAGCGGAGCCTCCCGCAATCAAGCCTACGCCTCCTGCGTTGGTCACTGCGCTTGCGAGTGTGCTTTCCGCAACCCAAGCCATGCCGCCCTGAATTATGGGGTACTTGCAGCCTAAAAGTTTTGTTATTCTTGTGTCAAGAGTTGTCATAATGTTCTCCTTATGTTTTTTGCCTTATGGGTTTATGCCGTTTATCTCAAAGGCAAGCTCCTTTTCCGACAAAAAATGTTTTCCCCGCCGTATGCTTTCATATTCGGCGCTGCAAATTTTTACGCAACGTTTAAAGTATTATCCCGTTATACTTTCCGTAAAGATTTCCGGCTTTCCCTGGGTTTTATGAAAATCCCTCTTTAAGTCCTCCAGAAAATCCGTCAACTCAAAGTTATATATGTCGTTTATTTTACAATCGGCAAATGATTTTGGCAAATATAAATCGTTTTTTAAGAGATATTTTTTTATAATGATATTATTCAAAATCCGATAATCCGAATAAAGCTCCTTTAAAAATCCACTGTCGCCCCGTCTGTTCATCATATTCAAATCCGAGTACAAAACATTTCTGAAAATATTGTCCTCTATCAGATGAAAATAATATCCCAAAAATATTTCGTTCCGAAGAATCACGTCCCGAAATCTGTCATAAAAAGCGTAATAATCAAAAATCCTGTAATATTTCCCTTTTTCCTCAAAGGCTCTGATAAAATGGGTATTGACCTGCTTTTTATCCGCCTTTATCACTGCGTCGGGCAAAATATGACCTATACGGAAATTATTGACATTATCGAGCCGAATAATCTCCTCAAGCTCCCTTGATATACAAAGGTGCATAATACGGGAAGCCATTTAAAGCTCCATATATACAGATCCGTAAGTAAGACCGCCGCCGAAGCCCACCAAAGCCATCTTCTTCCCCTCGGCGAGAACGCCTTTTTTGTTTATCTCGTCAAGTATGGTGGGAATACATGCGCTTGATGTATTGCCGTGCTCCTCTAAATTCACATAAACTCTTTCCTTGGGAACGTCCATGGATTTTAAAGCGGCGTTTATTATTCTTATGTTAGCCTGGTGAGGGATAACCAAATCTATATCGCTTGTATTTACCCCCGCCTTTTCGCAAACCCTTGCAAAGCTGTCCGCCATAGCGTCTACCGCAAAACGGTAAACCGCCTTTCCGTCCATTTGCAGATAACGGTTCTGCTGAACGGTTTTAAAATTCTTGTCCTTCAGATAGCCCTCGTAATCGGTAAAGCCCTCCATTGGGATATTGCTTTTATACTCTACCTTGCAGTAGAGGAAGTCAAGAAGATCGCTTTTCGCCCCCATAACGCTGTAAAAAGGTTTGTCCGCCGCCTCGACCACGACCGCTCCCGCTCCGTCGCCGAATAAAAAGCAGCTTGTTCTGTCGGTAAAATCCTGCTGTCGTGTTAAAAATTCGCTGGCTACCACAAGCGCTCTTTTGTGATCTCCCGTGCAAAGGTATCTTCTCGCCATATCAAGAGCGGTTATAAAGCCTGTGCAGGCGGTATTTATATCGATACACACCGCATTGTCCGCACCGATAAGTCCCTGAATAAGACAGGAGGTGTTAGGGTAAAAGAAATCGGGCGTACAGCAGGAAAGGATTATCAAATCTATGTCCTTTGCCGTAATACCTGTGTTTTTCAAGGCGTTTTCCGCCGCCGCAGCCCCCATTTGGAAATTCATCTTGTCGGTGTTGTAAAAACGGCTCTTTATTCCCGTTCTGGTGTATATCCATTCGTCCGAGGTATCCAAAAACTTTGCAAAATCCTCGTTTGTCACGGCTCTGTCGGGAATATAGCTTCCTGTGCCTGTAATTTTAATACCCTGCATAATTTTCTTCTTTCTGTTTTGAAAAAAACGATCATATCTTGATTTTAAATTGAAAATAGTATATAATACTCACAAGGAAAAATAAAAATACTATTCACTATATTTTACCTCAAACACATTGCTTTTGTCAACAGCATTTTTCCGAATTTTAACATATATTCCCTCCAAAGGCGGCTATAAAAGGCGGCTGTAAAAGCAAATTTTTATTTTTTCTTTTTTTCGTTTATATAATTTTTCATTTATATATAGAGTACCTAAAAACCGTCAGGATCTGCGCATTTTCGCCAATAACGCAAAATACCGAAAACCCTCCTTAATTTTATAAACGCAGATCCTGCAAAAAATTCATAAATCAAAGCAGGCAAAATATAAAACACAGGAAAGGACTAAAACAACTTATGAAAACGGCTTTTTTATTTTCGGGACAAGGCTCGCAGTACATCGGAATGGGAAAGGAGCTTGCAGAGCAGTTCCCAGCACAGTCCAAAAAAATTCTGGAAGCTGCAAACAGTACATTTGACTTCGATCTGTGGAAAACAATCGGAGAGGGAACGGTCCAAGAGCTGTCACAGACAAGAGTTTCCCAGCCCGCCATTTTCACCGTTTCCCTTATCGCTTTTGAGGCGGCAAAGGAAAGCGGAATGACCTTTGAAGGGGCGGCGGGTCATTCCCTGGGAGAATATGCGGCTATGGTAGCGGCAGGGGTACTTAACCTTGAGGACGGCTTCAAAGCGATAAAGTACCGTGCCGAAGCTATGGATAAAGCGGCGAAGGCAAATCCGGGGGCGATGGCGGCGGTTATAGGACTTCCCGCCGATAAGGTGACGGAAATATGCGAAGGCGTCAAGACGGAGGGCAATTACGTAACCGCAGTAAACTTCAATTCCCCCGTACAAACGGTTATTGCCGGCACAAAAGAGGGTATAGCCGCCGCCTCGGAAAAGGCGAAGGAAGCGGGCGCAAGAAGAGCAATGCCGCTTGCGGTATCCGCCGCATTCCACTCGGATTTAATGATATCCGCCGCAGAGGAATTTAAGGAAGCCGTTAAGGATATGGTCTTTAATAAAGCCAATGTAAGATTTTACTCCAATGTGACGGGAAAGGAGCTTACCGACTTTTCCCATATGCCCGAGCTTATGTCTAAGCATATCTGTTCCCCCGTAAGATTTACCGACGAGCTGAACGCAATGAAAAACGACGGCTTCGACCGCTTTGTGGAGCTTGGACCCGGTAAGGTGCTTACGGGACTTGTAAGCAAGACCTTAAAGGAGGTAAGGGCGGTTAATATAGAAAATACCGAAAGCCTGAACGCCGCTTTGACAATTTGACAAAATGACCGGGATTCTTCAAATACATAACGGCAAAATTGCCCGAAACAAAGAAAGGAACGACAAGATGACGGAAAACTACGCTTTAATAGGCTGCCCCCTGGGACATTCTCTTTCCCCTCAAATTCACGCAAGACTTTTTGAATTGGCGGGGATAAAATGCGAATATAAATTAAACGAAATAAAACCCGAGGAGCTTAAAGACAAATACGATTACTTAAGATCCTTAAAGGGATTTAATATCACCATTCCCCATAAAATAGCCATTATGGATTTCTGCGGCGGGCTGTCCGAGGGCGCAAAAAGATACGGCTCGGTAAACTGCATAAAAAACGAGGACGGCAAAAGCATAGGCTATAACACCGATGTTTTGGGCTTTGTAAAATCAGTGGAGCAGCTGGGCGCTTCCCTTAAATCAAAAATCTGCCTTTTGGGCTGCGGCGGAGTAGGCAGAATGATGGCAATCGAATCGGCATATCAGGGAGCGGATTTAACCATGGCGGTCCGCACCGAGGATATTCCCGTTGCGGAGGGAATAAAAGGCGAAATAGAAAGGCTTCTTCCCGAAAGCAGCGTAAGGGTCATTCATTTATCGGAAATGTGGGGGGGCTATGATTTGGTCATAAACTCCACCCCCGTGGGAATGTACCCGAAAACCGAGTTTTCACCCTTGAAAAAGGAACAGCTTAAAAACGTAAGCTTCCTTTTCGACGCAATATACAACCCCACCGAAACCACGCTTTCAAAATACGCAAAGGAAAGCGGAGCAAAGGTTTTCACAGGTATGTCAATGCTGGTGCTGCAAGCGGTAGCCGCTCACGAGATCTGGAACGGTTCGGAATACAGGCAAAGCGACATTGACAGTCTTATTAAGGATATGGAAAAGCTTGTGTAACAATGATTTGATAAATGCAAGGCTCAGAATATGTTTCAATAGGATCGGCGCACCTCTTTTCGGCGAAATATTCCGCGCTCCTCGCCGAAAAGCTTGAAATACATCAAGTATTCCTGCGCTTTTTTCCTCGACTGAAAATAATTTCACTCGAAAATCCGCACACCACTCCTATTTGAACAAGTTCTCATACTAGTTCTCGTCTAAAAATAGACAAAGATTTGCGAGGATGATTTTTGCAAGACAAGGCGGAGGACG
>CANEHP010000106.1 GCA_947427325.1 uncultured Clostridia bacterium
TCATAGTAAGTGCTACCGCTAAATTGCACTGTTGCATTTACTTTGAGAATTTACAACGAAATATGCTCTAAGGCAACACCGCACAAAGCACTTGCAAACCAATGAAAAATAAGGTATAATAAAAATATGAATAAACAAATAAGTCTGTCCGTTCTGAACGATGAACTGTTACAAGTACGGACGAAGAAAAAAGAATTTTTGGAACAGATAGAGCGGATAGTTCCGTGGGGCGAGTGGATAACACTCATCAAGTCGTGTTATTATAAGGGAGAGCGTAGGAACAAGCCTTACGAATTGGAACTAATGCTGAGGATCTATCTCATTCAGAATTTGTATGATCTTGCCGATGAAGCAACTGTTGCCGAAGTTGTGGACAGCCGTGCGTTTTCGGATTTTT
The DNA here is from genome assembly GCA_947427325.1 of uncultured Clostridia bacterium. Lineage (GTDB taxonomy): Bacteria > Bacillota > Clostridia > Oscillospirales > Ruminococcaceae > Ruminiclostridium_E. The sequence continues at coordinate 398 of CANEHP010000106.1, forward strand.
GCGGAGTTGAATCAAGTAATCAGGTTCCTGACGGGGATACACTCGGCCGGTTCAGGAATTTATTGACCAAAAACGGTCTTCAGGAAAAGCTGTTTGCTCAGGTTGTTGAAATGCTAAAATCAAAGGGTCTGATCCTGAAAAAAGGAACGATTGTTGATTCAACAATAATTTCTGCGCCATCCTCAACCAAAAACGCGGAAAAGAAACGCGATCCCGATGCGCATTCTGTCAAAAAGGGAAACCAATGGTTTTTTGGATATAAAGCGCATATCGGTGTTGACAAGGGCAGCGGTTTGGTGCATACCGTCAAGGTCACCGGAGCAAATGTACATGATGTTACAATGACATCGGAGCTTTTAACCGGCGAGGAAAACGAAGTATACGGTGACAGCGGTTACATTGGCGCAGACAAGCGTGAGGAAGCGCTAATTCGAAATAACAAAGGCAGAAAAATCAAGTACAAGCTCAATCGAAAACCATCGCAAATCAAAAAGCTATCTCCAAGCGGACAGTATGCCGCTAAGAAATCGGAACATAAAAAGTCTTCAATTCGGGCAAAAGTCGAACACGTCTTTGCTGTTGTAAAACGGCAGCTCGGATATCGACGAACGAGGTATCGAGGTCTGGAAAAGCAGACCTCAAAAAGGTTATGATTTTTAAAGTCTGTAAATTGATTTTTTCTTAATGTGACAATGTGGAAAAATCACGTAAAAATTTTCTTATTTTTATCTATAAAGAAAGAAAAATTTAATTGCCATAAAATGCGATTATAAAAGGAAATATTGACAATCTTGTTGCTTTCACCGGGTATCTCCAAAGCGGGTAAACCTCAGGGGTTTGGGGACAGAGTCCCCAATACCTATTTTTATCATTTACACAGTTTGAAATTCAAACTCCTCAAAAATAAATTTCATGTTCGCTTTGGCGAATCTGATCTTAGCTGACAGACCATGTCTGACGGCTTGATTCAGTGCGCCATGCGAACGGAATTTGGCAATACTGTACTCTGCTTTGACTCTGTTATTTTGGGTAGCGGATTTCTGCTGCTTTGTGCGGTGTTGCCCTAAACTGCTTAAAGCTCCATTTGTATACAAATTGTAATTCACAGTAAACTATGATATAATAACCTCAGACTACCTAAAGAGGAAGATATTATTTTAATGTCTGAGAACATTTTATCTCTTTAGCGGTATCGAATTTTGCCTTGCAAAATTCTCTTCTTATGATATAATAATCTCAATCAGCTTGGGCGTCGGACTCTTTATCGTTCCTTTGGCAAAGGATATAGTATTCCGCCGAAACCTCGAGGGGCAATGTTCCGGGTTTTCTCATAAACTCGGCTTGCCTCTTGTTGAAAAAGAGCGCAAACAAGCTGCATAATTAAGGAAAAATCTTTAAATTAACGGTGCGAGGGCTTACAGCACAATGAAAGGAAAAATTATGGTTGGCAAAATTGAAAAATGGGGAATTTTTGAATATTCCGCAAAAGGAAAAACCGAAGGAAATCCGTTTACGGACTATTCAATTTCAGCACACTTTGAAAGCAAATCTGAGGATAAAACCGTAAGCGGCTTTTATGACGGCGGAGGAAACTATAAAGTTAGGTTTATGCCTTCATTTGAGGAAACATACCGTTTTACTGTATACGGAAGCTTTTCCGAGGAAACCTTCAGCGGTGAATTTACTGTTATGCCGCCTTCGGAGAACAATCACGGACCTGTGTGCGTATATAATAAATACCATTTTAAGTACGCCGATGACACGATGTATTACCCATTTGGAACGACCTGCTATGTATGGGAACTCCAAAGTGACGAGCTTATCTCCAAAACCCTTGAAACCTTAAAAAATTCGTCGTTTAATAAAATTCGTTTCTGCGTATTCCCAAAGCATTATGATTACAATTTCGGCGAGCCGAGATCTTATCCTTATGAGGGCACGCCGGTAGACAGCAGCGCAATCACCGATGAAAACTTTTGGGGCTACGATGCTAAATCAAAAGGCAATAATTGGAATTTTGAGCGCTTTAACCCTATTCATTTTCAACATATTGAATATTGCATATCGGAGCTTCAAAAGCTTGGAATAGAAGCCGATATCATTTTGTTTCACCCTTATGACAGATGGGGGTTTTCAACAATGACTCCGGAACAAAATGAATTGTACTTGAGATATGTAACCGCCCGCTTTTCGGCATACAGAAATATATGGTGGGCGCTTGCTAACGAATATGACATATTAAAGCACAAGAGCGTCGAGGATTGGGATCGGTATGCAGAGATAATCATGGAGTCTGATCCATACGGACATCTTCGCTCCATACATAACTGTGTTCCCTTTTTCGATCATAAAAAGCCTTGGATAACACATTGCAGTATACAAAAGCAGGAGCTTTGCTCTGTGGAACATACAGACGAGTGGCGAAACGAGTACAAAAAGCCTATTGTTTTTGATGAGATGACATATGAGGGAAATATACAGTACGGCTGGGGAAATATCACAGGAAAAGAGCTTGTGCGCCGCTTTTGGGAAGCTGTGTGCCGAGGCGGATACGGCGGACACGGTGAAACTTATCTTGACGGAAACGACAAAATCCTTTGGTGGTCACATGGCGGCGCACTTAAAGGCGAAAGCCCTTCAAGAATTGCGTTTTTAAGAAAAATAATTGAAGAAGCTCCGATTGGAGGTTTAAAAATGCAGCCGCCGTCGTGGGGCGATTTGTGTGCAATTCCGGAAGATGACGAGGCTGCCGAAAAAACAGGTTATCGCCTTTTTTATTTCGGTATCAAGCGTCCTGTATTTTACAATTACCATTTTGATGATGAAAATATTTATCATGTTGAAGTTATTGATACCTGGAATATGACAATAAAAAATGCCGGTGAATTTAAGGGTCGGTTTAGATTGGAGCTTCCCGGCAGAGAATTTATCGCAGTAAGGGTACGCAAGGTATAATCAAAAATGTGATAATCCCGCCTCTTAGTCGGCAAGGGATATGCCGTCTTATCAGCAGGAGATACAAGCCCCACTGAAAACTCGGAAGCCGCTGCCCTGATTTTTTCACAAATTTGCGGCGCTGCCCATTATTGAAAAAATATAATTTTTAAAATAAACAAAGACGTAATAAAACATTTTTTGAAAGGTGTGACAAAATGGAAAAATATCTTGACACGACACTAAGCGCGCAAGAGCGAGCTGAAGCCCTTACCGACGCAATGACGACGGAAGAACAGGCGAGCCAGCTGCGCTATGACTCGCCGGCGGTTAAAAGACTCGGCATACCTGCTTACAACTGGTGGAATGAAGCTTTGCACGGTCTTGCACGTTCGGGAGTCGCCACCATGTTTCCGCAGGCAATAGGTCTTGCGGCAATGTTCTCGCCGGAGCTTACAAAAAGGGCTGCGGAAATAACCGCCGATGAAACTCGTGCAAAGTACAATGTATATCAGAAGTATGAAGACTATGATATATATAAAGGTTTAACATTATGGTCGCCAAACATTAATATCTTCCGTGACCCACGCTGGGGCAGAGGACAGGAAACCTACGGCGAAGATCCTTTTCTTACCGCAGAAAACGGAAAGGCTTTCGTCAAAGGACTTCAGGGAAAGGGCGAGGTGCTCAAAACCGCCGCCTGTGCCAAGCACTTTGCCGTCCATAGCGGTCCTGAGAATATTCGTCATAAATTTAATGCCGTTGTGACCGAAAAAGATATGGAAGAAACATACCTTCCCGCATTTGAAGAGCTTGTCAAGGAGGCGGATGTTGAGGGTATTATGGGTGCTTATAACCGTGTAAACGGCGAGGCGGCCTGTGCAAGCACCTATCTTATGAACAAGCTGAAAAAATGGGGCTTTGACGGATATTTTGTTTCGGATTGCTATGCTATCCGAGATTTCCACGAATACCACGGTCTTACAGGAAATTCTGTGGAATCCGCAGCGCTTGCGCTTACTACAGGCTGTGATGTGAACTGCGGCTGCACATATATGAATTTGCTTGCTGCCTTGGAAGACGGTCTTGTCACAAAAGAACATATCAGAAACGCCTGCGTTCACATAATGAGAACAAGAATAAGATTAGGAATGTTTGACGGGGAAACCGAATTTGACAACATTCCTCTAAGCATTGTATCTTGTAAGGAGCATAAGGCGGTTTCGCTGGAGTGTGCCGAGAAGTCTGTGGTTATGCTGCGCAACAACGGTATTTTGCCTTTAGATGAAAAGAAAATCAAGACCGTTGCGGTAATAGGTCCAAACAGTATGAGTCAATCGGTGTTGGAAGGAAATTACTCCGGCATTGCAGACAAATATGTCACTTTTCTTGAAGGAATACAGAACAGGTTTAACGGCAGAGTGATTTTTGCCGAGGGCTGTCACCTGTACAAGGACAGAATCCACGGATTAATACCCGGCGACAGATATGTCGAAGCACAAGCCGTTGCCGAAAGCGCCGACGCCGTAATCCTCTGCGTAGGTCTGGATGCTACTATTGAAGGCGAGGACGGAGATACTAACAACGAGTTTTCCTTAGGGGATAAAAAAGATATTCGTTTGCCCGAAAGTCAGCGTATTCTTGTTGACAAAATAATGAAAATCGGTAAGCCGGTTATAATAGTATGCGCCGCAGGCAGTGCAATTAATGTCGAGTGCGAACCTGACGCGCTGCTTCATGTTTGGTATCCCGGTCCCGAAGGCGGAACGGCGCTTGCCAAGATACTGTTCGGTGACGTTTCGCCTTCAGGCAAGCTTCCTGTTACATTTTACGAGAAAACAGAACTGCTGCCCGAATTTACCGAGTATTCAATGAAAAACCGAACCTATCGCTACGCCGAAAACAATGTGCTGTTCCCCTTCGGATATGGTCTTACTTATTCAAAAGTTGTTTGCACCGAAGTAAAATATGAGAACGGTACGGCTTTTGTTACGGTCGAAAACAGGGGACTACGCTGCGTTGAGGAAGTAATACAGCTTTACATCAAGGATTACTGCGAATATGCCGTTCCAAATGTTAGTTTGTGCGGATTTAAGAGAATAAAAACAGATGTGGGAGAAAAGCTCACAGTTGAGATTCCTGTTCCCGAAAAAGCGTTTACCGCTGTTGACAATAACGGCACAAGGCAGCGTTTCGGCAACAAGTTTACTCTTTTTGCAGGTACGCATCAGCCTGATCCTATAAGCGAAAAACTGAGTGAAAGCAAATGCGTCAGCACGGAAATTATTTTATGATAAAATATTGTTTGATATATTAGGGCTTGTTTGAAAAATCGGGAACGCCGTCTTTTCACCCCAAAACGGTTATCTTCTGCGTCAAAAAGCCTCGTCAAACGTCGGTTTGACTGCGTTTTTTCCTTGAATCTAACCGTTTTGGGACGAAAATCCCACATTCCCTCTATTTTCAAACTAGTGTGGTGTCCCGCTCAAAAAAGAAATAAGATGCGCAGCAATTTTTTCCATATGCAAGGCGGAGGACGAAGGCTTGCCGGCGCAAGTCGAGGACGACAACGAAGCGTATGGGAAAAAGGGCAAGCAGATATTTTATTTTTGAGCGGGACAGCACACTAGCCCTAAATCCAATTTAAAAAGGGGCTAACCTTTTTAAATTATTCGGCTGGGGCCGAATATCCGCTGAAGGCGGCGTGGAAAGTACATTCAATACTATAAGCTATGAGGTTTCGTCAATGCGGTTAAATGAAGTAAAAACCCCCTCCTATATTATCGACAAGCCTGCTCTTATACACAATTTAAAGCTTTTGAGGCAGGTTGAAAAGAAATCCGGCGCAAAAATTTTGCTTGCCCAAAAGTGTTATTCGGTTTATCAGACATACCCTTTAATATCGCAATATATCAGCGGCTGCACTGCCAGCGGTTTATTTGAAGCTCGTTTGGGATATGAGGAAATGAAAAAGGAGAACCATATTTTTTCACCTGCATATCTTGACGGGGAATTTGATGAAATAGTCAAAATTTGCGACCATATCAGCTTTAACAGCGTTAATCAGTATGAAAAATTTAAGGACAGGACGAAGAAGGCTTCCTGCGGAATCCGAATAAATCCCGAATTTTCCACGCAGGAACACGGAATATATGATCCTTGCTCTCCTTTTTCCAGGCTTGGAGCAGTCAGAAGCAGCTTTGATGATTTGCCCGAGGGCATAGAGGGTCTGCATTTTCATACTCTTTGTGAGCAAAATGCAGATGATCTGGCAAAAACAATGTCGGCTGTGGAGGAAAAATTCGGCTGCTTTTGTCACAGAATAAAATGGCTCAATATGGGCGGAGGTCACCATATAACCCGCTCTGATTATGATGTGGAGCTGCTTATAGAGACCGTAAGATTTTACAGTGAGAAATATGGTTTGCAGATATATTTGGAACCGGGGGAGGCGGTGGCGCTGAATGCCGGCCGGCTTGCCGCAACAGTGCTTGATATAGTTCATAACGGTATGGATATAGCAATTCTTGACGCTTCGGCAGCCTGTCATATGCCCGATGTGCTGGAAATGCCTTACCGTCCTGAAATTGAGGGAGGAGGCAAACCAAAGGAAAAACCCTACACATACCGTTTGGGCGGAAACACCTGCCTTGCGGGAGATATTATAGGGGATTACAGCTTTGACAAGCCGTTAAAAGCAGGCGATAAGCTGTTTTTCAAGGATATGGCAATTTACTCGATGGTGAAAAACAATACCTTTAACGGAATTGCACTTCCCGATATTTGCATTTATGACGGAGAAAGGGCAGAAGTTATAAAAAGCTTTGGTTATGGGGATTTTAAGAGCAGATTATAGAAAACCCCAAATTACCGCCATTTGGGGTTTGGCAGCGCTACCTGTAAAAAATGCCTTGCACATCAGGGGAATTGTTGTGCAAGGCTTTTTTGTAAAATCGCCGCATCGGTAACGGTTATGATTAGAAACAGATCGGAATTAGATCAGAATCGGTATAAACTCATTTTTACAGCTCAGTTGAAAATAGTATTAAACTGACGAAATACCCACAGTTTAAAAAGTGCTTGCTCCCGAAACACTAGTGTGCTGTCCCGTTCAAAAATAAAATATCTGCTTGCCCTTTTTCCCATACGCTTCGTTGTCGTCCTCGACTTGCGCCGGCAAGCCTTCGTCCTCCGCCTTGCATATGGAAAAAATTGCTGCGCATCTTATTTCATTTTTGAGTGGGACACCACACTAGAGCGTGTTCACATAAAGCTCAGCATACATCTTTTCGGCAAATTTTGCCGCCTGCTTCGTTAAAATTTTTTAAAATATGACGATATTCCTGCAAAATTTTGCCTTGCAGACAACAAAATTATGCACG
>CANEHP010000107.1 GCA_947427325.1 uncultured Clostridia bacterium
CTCCGTGCAGTAATCCCAATTAACCGCCTGTTCGGGAAAAAGTCCCGTGTGTTTAAATCCTGTGGGCTTTACTTTAAAGGTAAGGCTCTTATACTTTATTTTCCAGCTTTCGGGCAAATACTTTTTATATTCCCAATGACCTCCGCCGGCGGAGGAGCGGATATATTTAGCATCAGCATCGTCCCACTCTTTCGCTGATTGTGAACATTTCCAGATTATCTGGGGATCGGGTCGGATAAGACATATATTTCCCCACTTTTCAAGCCTTTCTCCCTCCGAAGCATCTATAAGGCAGTAATCCTGCCACTTATCGGCAATTCTCATTTTTTATTCCTTTTATCTGTCCTTGCTGTACATATCCACTACCCATTTTATGGTACTCAGAAAATTTTCTTCCCCTATAGTGTTTAATTTAAAGAACACCGCCTGACTTCCGCCTGTGGAAATGGCAGAAAGGAAAATTTTCCCTCCCGATTCTATCAGGGTGATGTTAAGGCTTACCCTGCCGTTTCCCGACCAGCTGTATCTTTCGTAAGCCCGTATCGCACACTGCATATCGGGGGTGACAAAATCTGAAAATTCCTCTAAGGCAGCACTTTGGCTTCCATCCAAAACGGCTGTATTAAACTTTTCCAAAATTTCATCAAAATTACCGAATAGCTCACATTCTATTTTTGCCATATTTATCCCTTACCTCATACTATTTCCTAATCAGATTGCAGGCAGAATTTTCGCAAAGTTGTCTACAGGAGGCTTAAGCATTAGTATCAGCATTGCCGCAAAGCTCTTTTTCAACCACTGAAACGATTTCGTTTACCCAAAAGCTTACCGCACTGTCGTCAACGCCCTCTATCATAACCCGTAACAGCGGCTCTGTTCCGCTTTCTCTTACTAAAACTCTGCCGTTGTCTCCCAAAGACTTTTCAGCCTCCTTGATTACGTCCGTAATTGCGGGAGTTTTATCCCACTTTCCTTTTTTATCCTCGGTTATAACCACATTATGTAAAATCTGCGGATAGTCCTTTATGCCGAAGGTAAGACGGTAAAGGCTTTTTCTGCACATTACAAGCATACTTAAAAGCTGTACTGCCGTAAGCTGACCGTCGCCTGTGGTGGCGTGATCCAAAAAAATTATATGACCCGACTGCTCTCCGCCTATATTATAACCGTTTTTCAGCATTTCTTCAAGTACATATCTGTCGCCTACTGCCGTACAAACTGTATTTATGCCGTTATTCTTCATATACTGATGAAAACCCAAGTTGCTCATAACCGTAACCACTGCGGTATCCTTATTTAAGGTTTCCTTTTCCCTCATATAGTTGGAAATAACCGCAATAAGCTTATCTCCGTCCACAACAGTTCCGCTGTCGTCAACAGCAAGGCATCTGTCTGCGTCGCCGTCAAAGGCAATTCCCAAATCGCACTTATTTTCCACCACAAAACGGCAAAGATTATCCAAATGGGTAGAACCGCAGTTTAGATTTATATTTGTTCCGTCGGGAGTGTTGCTCAGCATACGGCATTTTGCGCCAAGTCGGGTAAACAGCTTTTCCGCAGTTACCGATGCGCTTCCGTTGGCGCAGTCTATGGCGACGGTCAAATCGTCAAAGTGACAGTCGGCTGTGCTCTCAAGATGAGAAATATATTCCTCCGCCGCATCGGTAAGAATACTTACCCTGCCCAAATCGCAGCCGTCCTTTAGCTGAATATCCTGCGGCTTGTCAAGAATAAGCTCCTCTATTTCTTCCTCAACGCTGTCGGGAAGTTTAAAGCCCGTTCCCGCAAAAAGCTTGATTCCGTTATATTCAACGGAATTATGAGATGCGGAAATCATAACGCCTGCATCTGCACAGTGTTTTTTTACAAGAAAAGCAACCGCAGGAGTGGGTACAATACCCAAAAGCCGCACGTCAACTCCTACAGAGGTAATTCCCGCAACCAAAGCGGCTTCAAGTACATCAGATGAAATTCTTGTGTCTTTGCCGATAAAAATTTTTGCTTTTCCGCCGTCGGTTTTATGCTTAGTTAAAACCACAGCTGCCGCTCTTCCTATCTGCATGGCAGTTTCACAGGTAAGCTCCGTTATCGCTATCCCTCTTGCGCCGTCTGTTCCGAATAATCTTCCCATATCTAAATGTTCTCCTAAAAAAATGATATCGCTTCATTCAAAGCTCTGCTTTTAACAAAGCATTAAGATGTTATTAAAACATTGTCTGCTGTCCGTTAAAGTCAATGCCCAAATGCTTATAAGCAAGGGCGGTAGCCGTTCTTCCCCTGGGAGTTCGTGCAATAAAGCCCAGCTGCATTAAATACGGCTCGCATACATCTTCAAGAGTAACGGCTTCTTCTCCTAATGCGCTTGCAAGCGTTTCAAGCCCCACAGGACCGCCGTTATAGCCCTTTATTATCATAGTCAGCATTCGCCTGTCTAAGCCGTCTAAGCCCAGATCGTCTATTTCAAGGCAGTTTAAAGCATAATTAGCCAAATCCTTGGTGATTTTTCCGTCGCCTCTCACCTCAGCAAAATCCCTTGCTCTTTTTAAAAGCCTGTTTGCAATACGGGGAGTTCCTCTTGAACGCCTTGCAAGCTCTGCCGCGCCCTCCTTTAAAGTGGGTATTCCCAATATAACAGCAGAACGCATAATGATTTGGGTAAGCTCCTGCTGATTGTAAAGCTCTAATCTTTCCACAACGCCAAATCTGTCACGCAAGGGTCCTGTCAGCTGTCCCGCTCTTGTTGTTGCGCCGATCAGCGTAAATTTAGGCAAATCAATACGTATTGACTGGGCGTCAGGTCCTTTTCCTATCATTATATCAAGTGCGTAATCCTCCATTGCGGGGTAAAGCACCTCCTCAACCTGCCTTGACAAGCGGTGAATTTCGTCAATAAACAAAACGTCTCCGTCCTTTAAGGTAGTGAGGATAGAAGCAAGGCTGCCGGGTTTTTCTATTGCCGGACCTGAGGTAATTTTTATGTTTACGCCCATTTCATTGGCTATAATTCCCGAAAGTGTGGTTTTTCCCAAGCCCGGAGGACCGTACAGCAGTACATGGTCAAGAGGTTCTTTTCTTTTTTTTGCCGCCTCGATATAAATTTTCATATTTTCCTTGACCTTTTCCTGCCCGATATACTCGGAAAGGGTCTTAGGACGAAGGCTAAATTCTACATCTACATCCTCAGGCGTATAAGAAGACTCAATAACTCTGCCATACTGCACATCTTCCTCTTCCGCACCGTTAAAGCTGCCCATTTCTATTGCCACTGTATCACTTCTTTCATCGGCTTAAATATTTTTTACTTTCCCGAGAGCCTTTTTAAACCTTCCTTTACAAGCTCCTGAACCGAAAGATCGGAAGAAAGTCCGTCTAAAGCGGATTGCGCCTGACTGTTGGTAAAGCCCAATACCATAAGGGCGGTCAAAGCCTCGTTATATGCATTTCCGCCAACAGCCTTAATATTGATTTGTGGAATGTTGGTATTTTCAAAGGAACTGTCCTTTTTAAGCTTATCCTTCAGCTCCAAAACTATTCTTTGAGCCAGCTTATTTCCCACGCCCTGAGCCTTTGTAAGCTTTTTATAATCTTCGTTTATAACAGACAGCGCAAATTCCTGCGGCGACAATGCCGACAAAACGCTGACAGCCATTTTGCAGCCTACCCCCGAAACCGAAATAAGCTTTTTAAAACAATTAAGCTCCGTTTCATCCGCAAACCCGAAAAGCTCAACGGCGTCCTCTCTAACATTCAAATGTGTAAAAAGCTTAAGCTTTTCTCCCGCAGATGCCGCTGAAACTGCGGAAGAGGTAGAAAAACAGGCATAGCCCACGCCGCCGCATTCTATAACGATCAAATTTTGTTCAATATGTACAACATCACCGTTTATACTGTAAATCATAAAAACCTCTGTAATATTTAGTTGAACTCCTTTTTGCTGAATCCCGCCAAAAGCGAGTTATCCGTATGAGCGTGACAAACCGCAATGGCAAGCGCATCGGCAGTATCGTCGGGCTTAGGTATCTCGGGAAGACGCAAAACTCTCTTTGTCATTTCCTGAACCTGTTTTTTTACCGCCTGCCCATATCCTGTAATGGACTTTTTAACCTCGAGGGGAGTATACTCGCGAATAAGAATATTTCTTTGAATAGCCGACAAAAGAATTACTCCTCTTGCTTCCGCCACATCTATCGCCGTTTTTTGATTGTTCTGAAAATAAAGCTTTTCAATAGCCAAGCTTTAGGGCTTGTAAATATCAAGAACTTGACACAGATCCTCATAAATGATTTTCAGTCTTTTATTGAAATCTATTCCGGCAGGAGTGGTAATTGCACCGTAATCCACCGTTTTAAAGCGGCTGCTTTCATATTCTATTATTCCGAAACCCACAATGGCATAGCCCGGGTCAATTCCTATAATTCTCATTAAAATACCTAAATTTGTTAATTTTGCCGATATTTGATTGGAATAAGTAAAAATATTTTAATATATTCCATATTGTTAAAAGAAAAATCGTCCTCATCTTTTAAAATATTTTTCCCTTTTAGGCAACTTTCAATTATTATACCACAATACATTTATATTTGCAAGTTTCAAGGCATACAAAACAAAAATTATATCTCAGCAAAAACTATTGAATTAAATTATCGAGTGTGGTATAATTTAACTAAAATTATAATAACGGAAAGGACATTAAGGATGAAGCAAAAAACAAGAGAAAAGCTGCAGGCTGTAATAAAAATCGGAGCTTTTGTGCTCGCTGTAATAATTGCAGCGGGATATATTATTTCTTCCTTACTGTTCTGAAATTCAGGAGGCATTTATGTCACAAGTATTAGTCGAAACATCGGCCCGTCATGTTCATGTAACAAAGGAAACTCTTGAAGTGCTTTTCGGAAAAGGCGCAGAGCTTACCAAAAAAAAGGATTTGTCACAGCCCGGACAGTTTGCCAGCGAGCAAAGAGTAACTGTCGAAGGTCCTAAAAAATCCTTGGCAAACGTGTCTATTTTAGGTCCATGCCGTTCAGCGGATCAGGTTGAATTATCCGCTACCGACGCCCGCTCTGTCGGACTTCCCATTGCTATCAGAGAAAGCGGAGATATTGCGGGAACTCCCGGCTGTAAGCTTATCGGACCTTGCGGAGAGGTTGAAATCAAAGAAGGCGTTATTGTTGCAAAACGTCATGTACACCTCACTCCCGAAACCGCCGAAAAGTTAGGTCTTAAAAACAAGGATATTGTTTGGGTAAAGATTGACACTCCCGAAAGAAAGGCTGTTTTAGGCGATGTTGTTATCAGAGTAAGCGAGAACTTTGCCGACGCTATGCACATCGATACTGACGAATCCAACGCCATTGGTGCTACGCCCGATCTTCACGGAGAGATTTTAAAAACACTGTGATTATCGCATTTTACTTATATTAAGACTCGTTTGAAAATAGAAGTGAAAAGATGCCTTTTATGGGATTTTGGCAGCGAAATAAAAAAGTCACTAACCGCAAGTTGATTTTGCTGTTAGTGACTTTTTTCATTGGATTTTTTAAATTCATTCACAGTTAGATGAACAGCTTCAAGCTGGCTTTTGGTAAGTCCTGATACATCTAAGGCGTTTCCGTTTTCCACGCCTAAAAGGTAATCTGTTGTAACACTGAAATACTTTGCTATTCTTATCAGCGTACCGAAGGTGGGATAGCCCATTCCGTTTTCGTATTTGCTGACAACTGCCTTAGATAGTCCTACTCGCCTGCCAAGCTCGCTTTGGGTAAGACCGCTTTGTTTGCGCAGAGATCTTAAGATTTCACCGAAATCATAATAACTCATTTTATGATGCCTCCTCTTTGACTTTTAAAAAATTATTCGACTCAAACGGTAAAAAAAATAAAGATCTTTTTGAGTAATTAAATTTATTATAACCCGCATAATGTCAATAATTCATATACTTTTTTCAACATTTTGTTGACTTCCGGAGTTTTATGTGCTATAATCAAGAAAACTAAGGGAAAAGAGGTATGGACAATGTTTTGTTCAAAATGCGGAGCAGAAATAATGGAAGACTCACAATTTTGCACTAAGTGCGGAAAAAGGACAGGTTTAGGATTGACAGCGTCAAATGTTCAAACTTCTTCTTCAAATCAGGTATCGCAGGAGCATGTGCTTGCAAAGGCGGAAATATCGTGGGCGCCGGTAGTTTCTACAATTATTGGGTCTGCTTTAATTATAGTTTTATATTTTTTGTTTGAAGCATGGCTTATTGAACCTAAATTTCGTGAAATGGTTATTTCCGGCATAAAAGATAGCGGTGAATATGTTAGTTATGCCGAACAGGAACAACGTGTTGATTCCCTATTAAATATTTTTTTCAGAATACCGATAATCGTCCTTGAAGTTATTTCATTAATCCTCAATGTTCTGGTAAGAGCAAGACAATTTCTTTATGTAACAAACAAACGAATCGTGAGAAATTCCGGACATATATTTGGGAAAAGATTGCTGAATCTTCCTTTTTCTCAAGTAAAAGAATTAAGAATAGACAAAGCTTTTTCTATCATTCCTCATACTCAGATATTTGTCAACCGTACTTACGATTTTCAAATAAAAGAGGGACAAGAGTTTAGGCTGCTTGTCGAAAGATTGATAAGGGAAGCTAATGCAAACAAAGATATAAGCAAAAGTTTACCTCCATTGCAGCAAAATCCTCTAAGACAGCCATCAAGCACAGCAAACCGTGTAAATGCCGATACATGGATATGTGGCAAATGCGGAGCAAACAATAGTAATTCCGATTCCTTCTGCAATGATTGCGGTAATTACAGGTAAAAATCCATACCCTGTGAAAAGAAATCAAAAACCTCTTTTTTTAATGCAACAATAAGCAAACAAATGTACAAAAACCTTTTATACCAATCCCTTTTTTAAATCAACATATACCCCAAATAAAATGTATTGTACCCGAAACACTAATCTCAGAAAGCTTTAAAAGGGATTAGTATTAACTGTAGCATTAAATTAAATTAACTTACATACCGCAACCAAAATAATTGCAGCTCCCCCTATTTTTTGAATAAACGGGGGAGCGTTTTTATTTATCCTTAATCCTAAAACATTCCCTAAATATACCGTTAAAAATGTAATAATACAAGAAAACACGCCCACCGCCGCAATATTGTCCTCTGCTGCCAAACCCGCTCCAAAGCCTGCCGCCAATCCGTCCAAGGACATGGAAACGGCAAACAGCACGGTTTTGGCAGCCGAAAGCCTTTCGGGTCTTTCGCTTTTTGGATTTTGAAAAAGCTTAACTGCGCCAATCACAAAAAGTATAATAAAGCTGCCTAACTTTGTAACTAATTTCGGAATATAACAGCTTATTGCAGTGGCAAAGCTTACCGAAAAAAGTAAAAATCCGCTGCATACAAGACTTATAAAGGCAGCCTGCCACACGGTAATCTTTATTTTGGCAATTCCGTAGCTTATTGCAGCTGCCAAGGAATCCACCGATAAAGCAAGTATCAGCAATAATATTTCAGCAAACAACAAATCTGTAACACCCCTTAAACAGATTATGCCGTTAAAGGTGTTTTGACACTGACATGCTTTAGAGCGTGTTCACATAAAGCTCAGCATGCATCTTTTCGGCAAATTTTGCCG